>JAZFWG010000111.1:0-7802 GCA_036448135.1 Alphaproteobacteria bacterium | reverse complement strand
AGGACTAATTTCTAATGTTCTTAGTGGTGGTGATATCGTAAGTCCCTGTAACTCAAAACAATGTTATGTCGGCTGTGTGAAGCAGCGAAAATTGCTTCGAGCCAACAAATTTTTATGGTCCGCGAATGTAACTGTGCTCCGTTTCACATGCAACGTGATCGAATAGAGAACGTGCAAAAAATTTGCCCTCACGATCATTTTTTTTGCCAACGTGTCGCCACGGTCACGGTCAAAGACGCCCTCGGACCAAGGCAACAAAAAAACCGCACCCTCATGGTGCGGCCGCCGTGATGATAGGAACACCGAACAGCCGCCGGCGGTGGGAATCTAAATTTAAAGCGCTTTGATCCTTGCCGACAGCCGCGACAATTTCCGTGACGCCGTGTTGCGATGGATCACGCCTTTGGTCACCCCGCGCATGAGCTCTGGTTGCGCTTGCTTGAACGCCATGGCGGCCTCTTCCTTGTTGCCGTCGCCGATCGCCGTCTCAATCTTCTTGATGAAGGTGCGGATGCGGCTCCTGCGGTTGCGGTTGATCTCGGTGCGCCGTGCAGTCACGCGGATCCGTTGCTTGGCGGAGATGATATTGGCCATGGAGTCCCGGTAGGTGTCAAATGACAGTGGAGCGCGGTTATATCCCCCGGGCCCGGGCTCGTCAACACCCTATCTTGAGTGCCGAACCGGCCAAAACTGGACCGAAAATGGCTTATTTAACCAGGGCTTATCCTACCCCCGTGGGTGGCGTCAGCGGGGCGACAGGGAGAACCGCACCAAAAGGACGGCGCCGGAGGTCTGGATGGAGATGCGCAGCACTTCGCCTTCGCGCCGGTAGCGTCCGTCGCCTTGGACACGCCAACCCAGTTCCGGGAGGGTGGCATCGTAGAACGCGCGCAGCTTGGCGGGGCTGATGCGCCCCCGGGCGGAGGCTTCGACGATGCGGCCTTGGGGTTTGTCGAAGCTGACACCGGCGCTTGAATCCTCCTTGAGGCCCGGCATCAGGGGCATGTCCGCAATGGCGGTGAGAAACGCCGGACCCGAAGACGTCGAGGCCGCTGCCGCGCCAGGCTCGGCGGCAAAGGCTGGAGCGGATCCGATGAGGAAAGCCGTGACAGCAATGAGGAATGCCGCAACCATGGGAGCAGCTTAGCACTCTGGTGTGTACCGGTTAAATATTCTGGACCATACTTGCTTTGCAAGGGGCAAAACGCATATAAAAAAACCCGCTCGTCCGCAGGCGTCGAATTTAACATGATCCTTTCCTGTTCGGCTTGTTCAACCCGTTATCTGGTTGATCCCACGGTGCTTAGCCCGGTGGGGCGAATGGTCCGTTGTGCCAAGTGCGGCCATCAATGGATGCAGGACCCCCCCGACGACTTGCCCAAACAGGTCGACCCGGTCGGCATTGCCCGCGGCGAACGGTATATCCCTGGCGTCAACTTGCCGGGCTTTCCGCGCAGCCCGTCGCGGCGCAACTCCCTGGCGGGCTGGGCCGCTTTGGTCTTGATCGTCGTCGCCGTGACCGGCAGTGGCATCGTCGCCCGCGATGAGATCACCGTGGCGTGGCCACCGGCGGCACGCCTGTACGATGCCATCGGATTCCCGGTCGAGGCCTTGGGCGCCGGGCTCGAGCTGCGCAATGTCTCCTCCGAGCGCAAGTTCGAAGGCGGCATACCGGTGCTGATTATCAAGGGCGAGATCGCCAACGTCTCGAATCGTATGCGCGATGTGCCGCAAATGCGGGGCACCTTGCGTAGCGCCGAACAGCGCGTGGTCCAACAGTGGACCTTCAGCGCGACCCAATCCCGCCTGTTGCCGGGCGAAAGCGCCCAATTCGTGACCCAGGTGAAAAATCCGCCGGCCAAGGCGGCGGGATTGACCCTGACTTTCACCCGGGATGGCTAGGAAGAGAGATGGCGCGCATTCTGGTTGCCGAGGATGACGATGCGGTCCGTGAATTCATTGAACGCGCGCTCACGCACAGCGGCCATGAGGTCACGGCCACCCATGTCGGCATCGAAGCCCTCGAAGCCCTGGCGCGAGAATCGTTCGATTTGTTGCTGACCGATATCGTCATGCCCGAACTGGACGGCATCGCCCTGGCCCTGAAAGTGTCCAAGGACTACCCGGATATTGCCATTCTGTTGATGTCGGGCTTTGCCGCCGAACGTCAACGCGCCCACAATCTCGATGTTCTCATCCACCGCGTGATCTCGAAACCGTTCACCCTCGATGAAATCTGCACGGCTGCCAAGGATGCCCTCGAGGCCGCCGGCAAGACGTCCTGAACCCTTGGTGCTGTGGCTGGATCAGAACCGCCGCAGCAAACGGTCGATATATTCCCGCTCGAGCGCCGGGCGGTCGATCTGGCCGGCGCGGCGGCGCAGTTCGTCGAGGATTTCCCGGGCCCGCTGGATATCCGATTCCGAGGGGATCTCGACGTCCTCGCTCGAATAGGTGCCGGTACTCGGTAGCGGCCGGCCCAGGGGATCATAGGCCGGACGCATGCGCCGGCCCCGTCCCCGTGGACGTCCGATGCCGCGGCCGCGGCCGAAACGTTTTGCCAGTTCGCGCATCATGGCACCGGCGCCCTGCTGCAACTGGTCGAGGGCCTGGCCCTGCGGCCCCACCGCCTGGCCCGGCGCCTTGCGCCCAAGTGCCCCCTCGGCATCGCGCATGAATCGCTCGGCGCGCCCGAAAGGCCGTGGAATCTGTTCGCCCGTGGCCTCGCCGAAGCGGCGCATGAGATCGCCGAGACGGCGGCGTAGCTCATCCTGCATGGCCTGGGACCCCTTGGCGCCTGGCCTCGGCAACGTGCCTTCGCGCTGATGGCGGAAACTGCGGTCGAGAAGCTCCTGCTGGCGCCGCATGATGTCGCGGAGATCACGCATCATGCGGCTGGCCTGGCCGCCGCCCTGGCCGCGGCGCCAGGCGAAGGTGCCGGAGCGCAACCGCTCCAACAATTCCTGCAGCATCGCCAGCAACTGACGTGCGGCGTCGTAGGACCCGGTGCGGGCGAGTTCGCGCGCCCGGTCGAGCATACGTTGGAGGTCCTGCGGCGTGATGAACCGCGCCGAGGGATCGAACGGCATCGCCCAACGCGGAATGTTCTGCAGATCCTTCATCAGCTGTTGTAGGAACTTGCTGAGCGCCGTTTGCAGCTTTTGCATCAGCTTGTCGATCTCGGCGTTGGAAGCGCGCCGCGACAGCGCATCCATCAGCGCCTTCTGCAGGGCCCGTAGCTCGCGCTGGGCCAGCGATAGCCGGCCGTCCTCCAGCGCCAGCGCGGTGTCCCACAACAGCGCCTGCACGGCGCCAATCGCCGTGTCGCTGGGATCGAAACGCAGCCGCGCCTGGGCGGTGCGCAGCGCCAGGAACACCGAGGTCAATTCGCCGAAAGCCTTGGGCCGGGTCGACAGTTCATAAAGCCGCTGCATCACCGTCTTGCGGTTGTCCGGATCGAGGGAAAGCTGCCGGCGCACGCTGATGATGGCGCGGGCCACCGGATGGCGGAAAATACGCTCGGGCAGCACGAAGCTATAGGATTCGCTAACCCCGACCTGTCCGGTGCCATCGGTCGCCATCAGTTGAAGGGACGCCGGCAGGCCCGCCCAAGGATGGGCGGTGAGATCGTGGTAACTGGTTTCCTTGACCGCCCTGAGGCCCTTTCCCGGCACCGGCAAGGCGAACTCGATGATCTCTTTCGGCCGCGACGATTTGCCCTTGGCGAAGCGTTTGCTGAAGCCGCTGCGAATGAAAGCCTTGATTTCGGTAACGCCATAATCGTCGCTGGCCTCATAGCGCAGCATCAACGCCGCGCGCTGGGTCTGCCCCGGGGGCTCGGCCAGGCGAATTTCGGGCTCGATGTCGGGGATGACCGTAAGCGGCCACGCCGCGACCTCGGCCTTGTCCTGGGTCACCTGGATGCGGCTGCCGCTTTCGATGGTGGCGGTGATTTTGTAAGCCCCGTCATCGACGGCGTTGAACGGCTTGGCATCGCCATCGATCTTGAGCTTGGGTTTGCCGTGGCCGCCGTGGAGCTGGGCCAGCAGCGCGCTGCCGGCGGGAATGGCAAGGCGCCCGGCATTCGCTTGCTGGGTACCGCGAACCTGCATGAACATGGGCGCCAGGCCGGTATAGGCCGGAGGCGTGATCCAGACATCAAGGGCCACCGGCTTCAAAGCGCCGAGGGCGCTGAAATTCGGGGTCACCGCATGGGCCAGGCGTTTTGGAATCTCGCCCCAGGCGCCCACCACCGCCACCGTCAGCACCAGACCCAACAGCACCCGCAACGCCATCGGGTCGCGCTTGGTCAGCCCCGCCGCCGGCACGCCTATGCGCAACTCGCGGATGCTTTCGATCATGCGCCGGCGGTGCAGCGCCCACAGCACCCGCGATTCGGGGTCGTCGGCGCCGGTGGCCTGATGGTCGAGAAGGGTGCCCAGGGGGCGGTGGGCCAGGCCGCTCTGGCTTTCCAACCGGCGCCGCGCCCGGCCCGGGCCGGGGAAACGCAAGCCCTTGGCGCCCGCCCACAGCGCATAGCCCAAGGCGGCGATGAACCCGGCAAGCACCATGGCATGGAGCCATCCGGGCAACCCCGGCAGCAGATCGAACAGCGCCAGGGCCGCGAAGCTGCCCAAGGCCGCCACCACCGGCCACAGCGCCGGCCAGGTCCGCTCCCACAGGATCGCCAGACGCGCCAGCCACATCCGGCCCGTGAGCCGCGCCAGCGGCGGGGCGGAGGATTGCGTCTCGGTGGGTTTGAACAGGCTCATGCCACATCCTTCGAGGCCAAGGACATTGCCGCGGCGTCGGGGGCATCCCCGAGCCAGTCCGGCATTCTCTCCTGCGCCAGCGCCTCTTGATGGGTCTGTCGTGGCCGGATCACCGCGAAGGCGTCATCCTTGACCAACACCTCTGCCACCAAAGGCCGGCTGTTATAGCCGGACGCCATGGCCGCGCCGTAGGCGCCGGCCGAGCGAATAGCGAGAAGATCATCGGATTGTAACACGGTCAAGGGCCGGTCCTTGGCGAAATAATCACCGGATTCGCATACCGGGCCGACCACGTCGGCGACCATGTCCTTGCCGGTTTTCCCCGATTCAGGCGCCCGCACCGGGGTGATCTCGTGATAGGCGTCGTAAAGGGTCGGCCGCATCAAGTCGTTCATGGCCGCATCGACGATGACGAAGGTCTTGGACGACCCCTGCTTGACATAAAGCACCCGGGTAACCAGGACACCGGCATTGCCGACCAAAAGCCGGCCCGGTTCCAACACGATCTCGCAATCGAGCCCCTTGGTCGCGCCCTCGACCATCTCGGCATAGGCCCGGGGCGTCGGCGGCACTTCGTCCCGGTAGGGGATGCCGAGGCCGCCGCCGAGATCAACCCGGCGGATGGCGATGCCCTTGGCCTTGAGCTCGGTCACCAATTCGGCGACCAGGCGGAAGGCTTCGGCGAACGGGGCGAGATCGGTAAGCTGGGAGCCGATATGTACCGCGGTGCCGACCACCTCGATGCCGGGAAGGGCGGCGGCCCGTTGATAGAGCCCGGGCGCATCCTGGAAATCGATACCGAACTTGTTTTCCTTCATGCCGGTGGTGATCTTCTCGTGGGTGATGGGGTCGATATCGGGATTGACGCGGATGGCGATGGGCGCGCGCAGGCCCTTGGCCACGGCGATTTCATTCACCGCCTCGAGCTCGGGCTCGGATTCGATATTGATCTGCGAGATTCCACTGTCCAGCGCCAGGGCGATCTCGTTCGCCGACTTGCCGATGCCGGAGAACACGATCTTGTCCGCCGGCACCCCTGCCGCCAGGGCGCGCACGAGCTCCCCTTCCGACAACACGTCGGCGCCGGCGCCAAGCTCCGCCAGGGTGCGGATCACGGCGAGATTGGCGTTGGCCTTGACCGCATAGCAGATCGTCGCCTTTTGTGAGGCGAAGGCCTCGGCGAAGACCCGGTAATGATGGACCAGGGTCGCGGTGGAATAGCAATAGACCGGGGTGCCGACCTCGGCGGCGATCCGCGACAACGGCACGCCTTCGGCGCACAACTCGCCATTGACATAGTCGAAATGGTTCATCGCGGATATGTCCTCGGGTACTCGCTCTTCTTGCCCGGCGGCGGGTCCAGCGAGCCTTTCTTGCCGCAGGCGCCGAGAACGACACTGAGCGCGAACACCGCCACCAGGGCCATGGCCAGGGCTCTCATTCTCCGCCTCCAAATCACAGGAATCTCTTTCGGGCCTCTGCTGTGGCCTGGCGCACATTGCCGGGCGCGGTGCCGCCGAAACTGGTGCGGCTGGCAATGGCGGCGTCGACCGCAAGGACGTCATGGACCCCTTCGGTGATGGCGGGCTCGATGGCCTGCATGTCCCCCAGGCTGAGTTCGGCGAGGCCGACGCCCTTGTCCTCCGCCAGCTTCACCAAGCGCCCGACGGCGCCATGGGCGTCGCGGAAAGCGAGGCCGGCCTCGCGCACCAACCAGTCGGCGAGATCCGTCGCGGTGATGAAGCCTTGCTCGGCCGCCGCCTTCATCGCCGCTTCATCGACGGTCATGTCCCCCACCATGCCGGCCAGGGCCCGGATCGAGAGCCCGACGGTGTCGGCGGCGTCGAACGCCGGTTCCTTGTCCTCCTGCATGTCCTTGCAGTAGGCCAGCGGCAGGGCCTTCATCACCGCCAGCAGCGACACCAGGGCGCCGATCACCCGGCCGGACTTGGCGCGCACCAGTTCGGCGGCGTCGGGGTTGCGCTTCTGCGGCATGATCGACGAGCCGGTGGAATAGGCATCCGACAGGGTGACGAACTTGAATTGAGCCGTGTTCCACAGCACCAATTCCTCCGCCAGCCGCGAGGCGTGGACCATGGCAATGGCGCCGGCGCCAAGAAATTCGAGCACGAAATCGCGGTCGGACACCGCATCGAGGGAATTCGCCGCCGGACGGTCGAAGCCCAGCGCCGCCGCGGTCATGTGGCGGTCGATGGCAAAGGCGGTGCCGGCAAGGGCGGCGGCGCCCAACGGGCATTCATTGAGCCGTCGGCGGCAATCGCCGAGGCGGCCACGGTCGCGCCCGAACATCTCCACATAGGCCAAAAGATGATGGCCGAAGGTCACCGGCTGGGCGTTTTGCAGATGGGTGAAGCCGGGCATCACGGTCGCGGCATGGGCCTCGGCCTTGTCGATCAACGCCGACTGCAAATCCTTGATCTCTGCGTCGATGGCATCGATGGCGTCGCGCAGCCATAGCCGGAGGTCGGTCGCCACCTGATCGTTGCGCGAGCGCGCGGTGTGGAGCCGGCCGCCGGCGGCGCCGATCAGTTCGATGAGCCGGGCCTCCACATTCATGTGGATATCCTCGAGCGCGGTCTTGAAGGTGAAATCGCCGCTCTCGATTTCTTGAAGAATTTTGTCTAGACCATCGGTGATGGCAACGCCATCCTCGGTGCCGATGATGTCCTGGCGCACCAGCATGGCGGCGTGGGCCTTCGATGCGGCGATGTCCTGGGCATAGAGCCTGTGGTCGAAGC
This sequence comes from Alphaproteobacteria bacterium, assembly GCA_036448135.1. Lineage (GTDB taxonomy): Bacteria > Pseudomonadota > Alphaproteobacteria > SMXQ01 > SMXQ01 > JAZFWG01. The sequence goes on along the minus strand of JAZFWG010000111.1, from coordinate 271 downwards.
CGATCGACGGGTTGATGGCTTCCATGACCGCGCCGGCGCCGGTAACGAAACGTCCGCCCCACAGCGCATTGGGCGCGGCGGTTTTGTCCTTGGCGCGCTTGGATGTTGTGGAACCGGGCTTGGTACTCATGTCAAACTGCCGAGGATGGTGGTGAAGAATCCATTTGCAATGATCAAACAACCAGGTTCCCGTGGCGGAATTGCCGCCGCGGGGGCCGTATTGTTGGTGATTCTTTGGGCCGTATGGGCCAATTTTCCGCCGCAATCAACC
>JAZFWG010000110.1:0-7040 GCA_036448135.1 Alphaproteobacteria bacterium | reverse complement strand
CCGCCGACGATCATGAGATCGCGGAACACCACCATGATCACCAGCCAGTTGGGTAGGTAGCTCTGGTTGCCGAGGGCGATGTAAACGCTTACCAGCAATGCCTTGTCGGCCAGGGGATCGAGATAACTGCCGAGAACGGACTGGCAGTCGAGATGCTTGGCGATATAACCGTCAACCGCGTCGGAGATGCCGGCGGCGATGAACAGCCAGAACGCCAACTCCATCTGGTTGTCGAGGATCAGCCACACCAACAGTGGCACCGACAACAATCGGCAAAGGGAAATAAGATTGGGAAGATTCACGGATGTATGGACGATGGTTGGGCACCACCAAGGTTGAGGACCCATGACGTCGGTCCCTGGGACAGCAAAAGATCACTTTGCGCAAGAGCGAGTTTCAACTGCTCCTGATCCCCGTTGAAATGTAGCCTGACCACGGCTTTGTTACGCGACAGATATACTAAATCGCTGCGGCGTATGAAAGTGATCCCTCGCAAACGCTTCTTGGCCTTGAGCCAATCCGCCAGGCTTGAAATCTTCAGTTCCGCCGTCAGTTCGTCCTTGCGGTCGAAGCGGATCAGATTGTCCAGTTTCCACACTTCTTCGACCTGATCCGCTATGCTCCGCGCGGCCTTGGCCAACACCGCAGGCAGGCCATCGGGGGTCTCGGCGGAGTAGGTCTCGATAATGGTGCGGTCCTGGGAGGGGCCGCCGATGCGGGTGACGCTGACCTGGATCATCGGCACCTGGACCTCCGATAGATCGGCGGGCGCGGCCATGCGCAGCGTCGCCACCGCCACCAGGCTGTCGGCGGCGCCGTAACGCCTGGCGATGGCCCTGAGCCGCTTCATATCCCCTTTCACCGCCTGCTCGGCCCCGATATCGGCGATATCGGCGAGATCCCCGAGGGGCACGACCAGGGGCACCAGGCTGTCCCGCGCCGGCAGCCGAGCCCAGGCCTCGCGCCACGGGTTGGGCTCGTCCCACAGGGAAAAGGCGCCGGCGATGTCATAGACCGGCAAAACCAGGACCGGTTTGCTGATGGTCAAGGCGAAAGGGATGTTTTTCGACCGCAGCAGGCGGCGAATCGCCCCGGGCTTGAAGCGGATCTTGAGCCTTGCCAGATAGCGCACCGGCGAGGTCTTTTCCTCCTCGACCTGGAAATCGCGCACCAGATCGTCGATGCCGGCTTCCTTGGCGCTTGGCAGGCGCCCATAATCGGCGCGAAGGGTGAGGCGTTCGAGCAACCGGCGGAGTGCCAGGCTTTGGCCCTGGGCCAGGGCGGTGACGCGGGCGGCGGCGGCGGTCTCGGCGGTGGCGTCGGCCTTCACGTCGGGGACGGTGAACACTTGCTGGGCGCCGGAAACCCGAGGTGAGGACGCCAAAACCACGGCGCAAACACTTACAATCAAACGGAAGTTCGCCGCCCCCCATGCGGGGAAAGGATGGACCATTGCAAACCGTCCCGGATAGAGTATTTTCGGCGCTCTCAAAAGGGCACCACGCATCCAGCCTATCATGGAACCGTGACCGATAAACCCATTAAGCGCACGTCCTACAAGGACGCCGGAGTCGACATCGATGCCGGTGCTGCCCTGGTCGCAGCCATCGGGCCGCTGGCGCGCGCCACCGCGCGGCCAGGCTCGGAGCCAGAGCTCGGCGGCTTCGGAGCCGCCTTCGACCTCAAGGCCAGCGGTTTCAAGGACCCGATCCTGGTCGCCGCCACCGACGGGGTGGGATCCAAGGTCAAGCTTGCCAGCACCATCGGGCGCTACGACACCGTCGGCATCGACCTGGTCGCCATGTGCGTCAATGATCTGGTGACCGAAGGGGCCGAGCCGCTGTTCTTCCTGGATTATTTCTCCACCGGCGCCCTTGACGTGGCGACCGCGACAGAGATCGTCGGCGGCATCAGCGCAGGGTGCAAGATGGCCGGCTGCGCCCTGATCGGCGGTGAGACCGCGGAAATGCCTGGCCTTTATACCAAGGGTGAATTCGACCTCGCCGGCTTCGCCGTCGGCGCCGCCGAGCGCGGAAGCCTGCTCACCGGAGCCAATATCGCCGCCGGGGATGTGGTGCTGGGCCTGGCGTCGGCGGGCCTCCACGCCAACGGCTTTTCCCTGGTGCGCAAGATCGTCGCCGATGCCGGTCTCGGATACGATCAAGACGCCCCTTTCCTTACTGGCCACGGCCTCGGTGAGGTTCTTCTCGCGCCGACCCGCATCTATGTCAAAAGCGTCCTTGCCGCCATCAATGCTGGCGGCATCAAGGGCCTGGCCCATATCACCGGCGGCGGATTGGTCGACAACATCCCCAGGGTCCTGCCCCAGGGCCTTGGCGTCGTGCTTGATGCCGCATCCTGGCTCTGCCCGGACGTCTTCAAGTGGCTCGCGGCCGAGGGTGGCGTCGAGGCGGCGGAAATGGCCCGGACCTTCAATTGCGGCATCGGCATGGCAGTCATTGCCGCGCCCAATGAGGCCGAGAGGCTCACCCAAGTGTTGCAAGAGGGCGGCGAGACGGTGTGGACCATCGGCGCCGTCGAGGACCGGCCGGACGACGGGCCGCGATGCCGCATTGAAGCCATGGAGACGGCATGGCGCGGCTGAAAACCGGCGTCTTGATCTCGGGCCGCGGCACCAACCTCGCGGCCCTGCTCGACGCCTGCGCCGATGCGAAGTTTCCCGCCGAGATCGCCCTAGTCATCTCCAACAAGCCGGACGCCGCCGGGCTTGAGCGGGCCAAATCCGCCGGATGCGCGACCACGGTGATCGAGCACGGCGATTTTCCCGACCGCCGCGCCTTCGACGAAGCCATGGGCGCAGCACTGGAAGACGCCGGGGTCGAGCTGGTCTGTCTCGCCGGATTCATGCGCATCCTGTCCGACGCCTTCGTCGAACGCTGGCGCGACAGGATCATCAACATCCACCCCAGCCTGCTTCCCGCCTTCAAGGGGCTGGAGGCCCAGGCCCAGGCGCTGGCGGCCGGGGTGCGAATATCGGGCTGCACCGTCCATTTCGTCCGCCCCGTCATGGACTCAGGCCCCATCATCGTCCAGGCGGCGGTGCCGGTGCTGGCGGGCGACGATGCCGAAACCCTGGCCGCCCGGGTGCTCGAAGCGGAACACAGAATCTATCCCCTGGCGCTCAGCCTGATCGCCGAAGGCCGGGTCCGCATCGAAGGCGAGGCCGTCGCGATCGACGGCGCCCGTGCGGCGGCCGGGTTGCTTGTGAACCCCGGCGGTTCCTGAGATTGGCACCCCAACCCCGAAGCATCCTGGTCTATATCGGCAGCAGTGCCGATGACGCCCTCGGCGAGAATATGATCAAGCTGCCTTTCCTGTGGGCCCTCCGCGACGCCTTCCCCGATGCGCGCATCACCTGGATCCCGGGCTTTGGCCCGGCGCAGTTCGACGGCATCCTCAAATCCCTGACCCAGGGGTTGATCCATGAGATGGTGACGGACCTCTATCTCGGCACAGCCCCGCTGGCCCTGTTGAGCCGGCGCCAACCCTTGGCCGGACGCGAATTCGATCTGATCATCGACACCCAGAAGATGCCGGTGCGCACGCTTTTGTTGCGCCGGGTACCCCATCAAAGGTTCGTGTCATCCACCTGGGGGTATGTGTTTTCCGACGCCAAGCCGCCCGCCGATGTGCCGGCGCCCAGGCTTTTGATCGACAAGCTCTTGGCCCTGGTCGCCGCCGCCGGCGGGCGCGCCATTCGCCCCGATCATCACGCCCCGGTGCCCGCGGACTGCCGGGAGGCGGCGCTAGCCATGCTGCCCGAAGGCCCGGTCTATGTCGGCTTCGCCCCCGGCGCGGGACGCAAAGACACCGGCAAGTGCTGGCCGCTCGACCGTTTCATTTCCCTCGCCAACGACCAAGCAGACCGTGGCCGGGTGCCGGTCTTCATCCTCGGCCCCGGCGAGGCCGAATGGCTCGACCACCTAAGAAATGCCGTCGCCGGCGCGGTGTTTCCGGGATGGGATGGCGAGGCTTACGCCCAGGGCCTGCGCGATCCCGCGCTGACCGTGGCGCTGGGCGGACGTCTGGCCACGGCGGTGGCCAATTGTTCGGGAACCGGGCACATGCTGGCGGCCGGCGGCGCCCCCATGGTGTCGCTCTACGGGCCCAGCGATGCGGGAAAATTCGCGCCCTATACCCCCCATATTCGCACCCTCAGCGCCCAGGATTTCGGCGGCAATGCCATCGGCGCCATCCCGGCCGAAGCGGTCGCCGAGGCCATCCAGGCCCATCTAGCGGATTGGGGTTAGGCTAAGGCTCTAGCAGAGGATTTCGGTCTCGGCGAAAAAGAAGCCGATCTCGAAGGCGGCGGTTTCCGGGGCGTCGGACCCGTGGGCCGAGTTGGCTTCGACCGATTCGCCGAAATCCTTGCGGATGGTGCCGGGATCGGCGTTGGCGGGATTGGTCGCACCCATGATGTCGCGGTTCTTGGCGATGGCGCCCTCGCCTTCCAGCACCTGGACCACCACCGGACCCGAGATCATGAAATTGCAAAGATCATCGAAAAACGCCCGCTCGGCATGGACGGCATAGAATTGTTCGGCCTGCTGCCGGGTCAGCTGTACACGCTTCTGGGCGATGATCCTGAGACCCGCCGCTTCGAAGCGGGCATTGATTTGCCCGGTCAGATTGCGCCGGGTGGCGTCGGGCTTGATGATCGAGAGTGTCCGTTCGATGGCCATGTTCGCGTTTCTCTATTGCCTGGGGTGGCGGCCTTATACAGGCAATGGCCCGGGAAGCGCAATGGTCCCTTTATGGATGGCTTTACGCCTTTTGCTCCCAGCCGCCGGTTTCGGTCTGCTGCCAATAGCGGGTGACATAGCCCTTCTCGCCATATTCCCGCCACCGGGCCCGCGCCGCGGAGACCGCGACCGCGTCGCTGCCGTCGAAGATTTCCAGGCAGCGCTCGAAGCCGTCCACATTGTCCGAGACCGCGCCATCGGTGAGGACCAGGAAATTGGCGCCATTGGGGTTCTCGTCCTCCGCCGTGATCCACACCGGCTGATGGGGGGCATGGCCATCTCGGGCGCTGCCGTGGGGAAGGAAGCTGTTGGGATGATATAGCCACAGCGCCGTGTTCAGGGCTTCGACGCGTTCCTCGGACCCGGCCATGACGACGGCGCGACCGTTGCTGGCCAGGACCTTTTCCAGAAGCTTGGGCAGCGCCGCCTCCAGGGCCGTCCCCTGCAGGTGATAGAAGCCGATCTCGGCCATCAACGGTCCTCGTAATGATCGGCGACGAGGCGGTCCAACAGGCGCACGCCGAAGGCGGTGCCGCCCTTGGGCACGGTGGGGGCGTCGCTCTTCGACCACGTCACCCCGGCGATATCGAGATGGGCCCAAGGCACGTCGTCATTAACGAAGCGCTTGAGGAACTGGGCGGCGGTGATGCTGCCGGCGCCGCGGCCCGACCCGACATTCTTCATGTCGGCGATGGCCGAATTGATCTGCTTGTCATAGACCGAAGCAAGGGGCATGCGCCACAGCAGCTCACCCACCGACTTGCCGGCCCCGGTCAGCCGTTCGGCCAGGGTGTCGTCATTGGCGAACAATCCGGCATGGGCATCGCCCAGGCTGACGATGATGGCGCCGGTCAGGGTCGCAAGGTTGACCATGAATTTCGGCTTGAAGCGCTTTTGGCAATAATGCAGCACGTCGGCCAGGACCAGACGGCCTTCGGCATCGGTGTTGATGACCTCGATGGTCTGGCCCGACATGGATTGGACCACGTCGCCGGGACGCTGCGCCGTCGCCGAGGGCATGTTTTCGACCAGGCCGACGATGCCGACGACGTTGACCTTGGCCTTGCGCAGCGCCAGCGCCCGCATCAGGCCGATGACCGTGGCCGACCCCGCCATATCCCATTTCATGTCTTCCATGCCGCCCGAAGGCTTGATCGAAATGCCGCCGCTGTCGAAGGTGACCCCCTTGCCGATGAAGGCGATGGGTTGCTTGTCGCGCGCCCGTTTGGGGGCGCCGTCCCAGCGCATCACCACCACCCGCGGGCTATGGGCCGAGCCCTGGGCGACGCCAAGAAGGGCGCCCATGCCAAGCTGCTTGATCTGCCCGGGATTGAGCACCTGGACCTTGACGCCATGGCGCGTCAATGCCCGCGCCTGGCGCGCCAGGGTTTCGGGAAAGATAACGTTGGCGGGCTCGGAAACCAGATCGCGGGTGAAGAAAACCCCCTGGGCGACATGATCCAACCGGGCAAAAGCGCTACGCGCCGCCGCCGGGCTCGACACCATGATGGTGCAGGTGGTGAGGAATGACTTGTCCTCGTCCTTTTCCTTGGTGCGGTATTTGTCGAAGCGGTAGCTCCGAAGACGCGCCCCATAGGCGAGATTGGCGGCGAGGTCCCCGCCCTTGACCTTGCAGTCGCGGGGCACCTCGGCGAAGACGCTGGCGGATTTGTCGCCGGCGGCGCTAAGGGCGGCGAAGATCCTGCCACCGACCTCCTGCAACACCAGCGCGTCGATGTTCTTGGCCTCACCAAGGCCAAACAGCAATATGCGGCTTACCGGAAGACCGGCGGGCGCCACCAGGGTCAAGGACTGGCCCTTCTCACCCTTGAAGCGGCCTTCGGCCAGGGCCCGTTTGATGGCGCCCCCGGTGGTCTTGTCCAGGTCCCGTGCCGCGGGGGTCAAGCGGTTGTCCGCGAGCACGCCGACGGCGAGGGCGCCGGCCTTTGGAGACGTGGGTGACGAAAACGCGATTTTCATGAAGTTCCCCCGTTGTCACGCAAGGTTGGTTGACGGCATGTGGCCCAATGTAGCGCCCCGGGACCGGGAAATCTAATGCTCTAGGGTCCGGACTCATAAAGGGTTATGGCGCTGGTTTGCCGGGAATGCCCCGGTTTTAGGAGCGAGGACGCAGGACATGCTGGGCATATTCAAGGACGCGCGACGCGAAACCGGGGCATTCCCGGCAAATCCTGAAAGGACGGCCCACGGATCGTCACCGGACGTCGTTGCAAAAAGCTTGAAGTGGTGGACACTACGGCGCTTTTCGCGCCTAGC
>JAZFWG010000109.1:0-20158 GCA_036448135.1 Alphaproteobacteria bacterium | reverse complement strand
TGATCGACGGCGGCCTCAAGTTCCGCCCCATGATGCTGCCCGACCGCTTCATCGATCAAGACGCCGCCCAGGCCCAATATGACGAGGCCGGCCTCAACGCCGAACATATCGTCGAGGCCGTGCTCGGGGTTCTCAACCGCAATGGAATTGCCCGGCCCACGACCGTGGAAAGCGGGTGAGCCGGCCACGGGCATCGATTGGCACGGGTGCCGAGGCACCGGCAAAATCCAACAAGACACGACTAGATAACGCCCTGGTCGCCCGGGAACTGGCGCCGAGCCGCAACATTGCCCGGTCCCTGATCATGGCCGGCAAGGTCTTCAGCGGCACCGACCGTTTGGACAAGCCCGGACGGCTGGTGGCGGCGGACACACTACTGGAAGTTCGCGGCCCCTCCCATGAATGGGTATCGCGGGGCGGCCTCAAGCTTCAACACGGCCTCGATCATTTCGCCATCGCGGTGGAAGGCCGCATCGCCCTCGATATCGGGGCCTCGACCGGCGGCTTCACCGATGTGCTGGTCAGCCGCGGCGCGGAAAAGGTCTATGCCGTGGATGTGGGCCGGGGCCAGTTGGCGTGGCGGCTGCGCAACCATCCCCGGGTGGTGGTGATCGAAGGCGTCAATGCGCGCTATCTATCGCGGCATGAAATTCCCGACGCCATCGATGTCATCGTCTGCGACGCAAGCTTCATCGGCCTCAAGACCTTGTTGCCGGCGTCCTTGGCCCTGGCCGCGCCCGGCGCCGATCTCATCGCCCTGATCAAGCCCCAGTTCGAAGTCGGCAAGGGCCGTGTCGGCAAGGGCGGCATCGTCCGCGATCCGGGGTTGCATCAAGAGGTCTGCGACCGGATCAAGCAATGGCTGAGCCAGGAGGCGGGCTGGGACGTCGCCGGCATCGAGGAAAGCCCGATCACGGGCCAGCGCGGCAACAAGGAATTCCTTATCTTCGCCAACTTGCGGGGCTGACATGGCTGGGGTGGGAATCGGCGGTGGCCCCGGCGGCGGCCTCGGTGGTGGTGTCAGTGGTGGTTCCGGCGGGTTCTGTCCCCATTTCGGAACCTGCGGCGGCTGTAGCCTTCAGCATCTGGCCGACGCCGACTATGAAAGCCGGAAGTGGAACCAGGTGGCCGATGCGTTGGCGCGCACTGGGCTCGGCGATGTCCCGGTTGCGCCGCTGTTCCGCTTTGACGCCGGGATCCGCCGCCGTTGCACCTTCCTGGTCACCCGGACGCCCCAGGGTGGCCCCCAGGGTGGTCTGGGCGGTGGTGCCCTGGTGGTGGGCTTTCGCGCCCGCGCCAGCCATGATGTGGTGGCTATTGAGAGCTGCGCCGTGCACGATAGGCGGATCGTTGAGCTCATCGCGCCGCTCCGGCGCCTGTTTGAGGGACTTAAGGCCCACCGGGACTCCAGCGAGATCGAGATCAATCTCACGCCCACCGGGTTCGATCTGGTGTTGGTGCTGGAGCGCGACCCCGGCCTCGGCGACCGCGAAGCCGTGATCCGGTTCGCCATGGACTTTGATGTGGCGCGGATATCGTGGCGACGGCGCCGCCGCCGCCGTGATGCCTGGCTTGACGACGCCGAACCCATCATCCAGCGCCGTCCAGTCCAGGCCATATTCGCCGGCGTCACCGTCGATCTGCCGCCGGCCTGTTTCCTTCAGGCCAGCGTCCCGGCCGAGGCCAAGCTGGTCGAACTGGTGTGCGATGCCGTCCCGGGCGCGCGCCACATCGCCGATCTCTATGCCGGCGTCGGCACCTTCACCTTCGCCTTGGCGGCGAAATCCAGCGTCCATGCGGTCGAAGGCGCCCGTCCCCTGGCCACGGTCCTGGATGGTGCCGCGCGGCGCGCCGGATTGGTGCCCCGGGTAGAGGTGGAAGTGCGCAACCTGACACGCCGGCCCCTGGTCACCGCCGAGCTTAAAGGGTTCGATGCGGTGGTGTTGGACCCGCCCCGGGCGGGCGCCAAGGCCCAGGTGGCGGAACTGGCCCAAAGTGCTGTGCGGCAGATCGCGGCGGTGTCATGCAACCCGGCGACCTTCGCCCGCGATGCACGAATCCTGGCCGATGGCGGCTATGGGCTTAAGTGGGTGGTGCCGCTCGACGAGTTTCCATGGTCGAACCATGTGGAACTGGTGGCGGCCTTCGCACGTTGATCTTTCATCCGCCCTTAGCCGCACTGGGCGCGGTGGCGCAACACATGGTCGGCCAGCACGCAGGCGACCATGGCCTCGGCCACCGGCACGGCGCGGATGCCGACGCAAGGATCATGACGGCCCGTCGTCGAGATTTCGGTTTCCTGGCCGTGGATGTCGATGGTTTGCCGGGGGTTCGGGATCGAACTCGTCGGCTTGACGGCGAAACGCAGGATGATGTCCTGGCCCGAGGATATGCCGCCCAGCGTGCCGCCGGCGTTGTTGGAGAGGAAATGGGTTTTTCCCTCGCGCATGCGGATCTCGTCGGCATTGTCTTCGCCGGAAAGCGCGGCCGCGCCCATGCCGGCGCCGATCTCCACCCCCTTGACCGCGTTGATGCCCATGATGGCACCGGCGAGGTCGATGTCGAGCTTGCCATAGACCGGCGCGCCGAGGCCCACGGGCACGCCGGTCGCCACCACCTCGATGACGGCGCCGGTGCTCGAGCCCTGTTTGCGGACGCTATCGAGGTAGCCTTCCCAGCTTTGGGCGACGTCGCGGTCCGGGCACCAGAACGGGTTGTCCCCGACCGCGTCCCAATCCCAGCGTTGGCGGTCGATGCCGTGGGGCCCCATCTGGATCATGGCGCCGCGAACGACGACAGCGCTGCCCAGGACCTTGCGGGCTATGGCGCCGGCGGCGACACGGCTCGCGGTTTCGCGCGCCGAGGCCCGGCCACCGCCGAGGTAATCGCGGATACCATATTTCTTGAAATAGGTGAAATCGGCATGGCCGGGACGGAACTTGTCCTTGATGTCTTCATAGTCCTTGCTGCGGACATCCTCATTTTTGATCATCAGCGAGATCGGCGTGCCGGTGGTCACGCCTTTGAACACCCCGGAGAGGATTTGGACGCTGTCGGATTCCTTGCGTTGGGTGGTGAAGCGCGACTGCCCCGGGCGGCGCCGGTCGAGATAATGCTGGATGTCCGATTCCGTGAGCGCGATGCGCGGCGGACAGCCGTCGACGACGGCGCCGATGGCGGGACCATGGCTTTCCCCCCACGTGGTAACGCGGAACAAATGGCCGAAGCTGTTGTGCGACATGTATTGCCTGCGGTTGCCTGCCCGCCCGGGCGCTAAACGGTGGAGATATCGGGGGCGTCGACCGACTTCATGCCGATGATGTGATAACCACAGTCCACATGGTGCACCTCGCCGGTCACACCGCTGGAGAGGTCGCTGACCAGATAGAGGCCCGATTTTCCCACATCGTCGAGGGTGACGTTGCGTTTCAGGGGCGAATTGTACTCGTTCCATTTGAGGATATAGCGGAAATCGCCGATACCCGACGCCGCCAGGGTCTTGAGGGGCCCGGCCGAAATCGCGTTGACGCGGATGTTGCGGCCGCCGAGATCGACGGCGAGATAGCGCACGCTGGCCTCCAGGGCCGCCTTGGCGATGCCCATGACATTGTAGTGAGGCACGACCTTTTCGGCGCCGTAATAGGTCAGCGTCAACAGACTGCCGCCATTTTGCATCGCCGCCGCCGCGCTGCGGCACACCGCAGTGAAGGAATAACACGAGATTTCAAGTGTCGAGGCGAAGTTCTCCACCGTGGTGTCCCGGTATTGCCCTTTGAGCTGGTCCTTGTCGGAAAAGGCGATGGCGTGAACCACGAAATCAAGCCCGTCCCAACGGTCCTTGATGGTGTCGAACACCTTTTCGATGCTGCCGTTCTCGGCCACGTCGCAGGGCAGAACCAGGTCGGACCCCACCGATTGTGCGAGCGGCGTGACACGCTTGCACAGGGCCTCGCCCTGGTAGGTGAAAGCCAGTTCCGCACCATGGGCGGCTAGGGTGCGGGCGATTCCCCAGGCTAGGGACCGGTTATTGGCGACCCCCATGATCAGGCCCTTCTTACCGGCCATCAATCCATTGTTTTCTGTCATCTTTCCTCGAGTTCGGCGGGGGGCAAGACGGTTCTGATTGTCCGCTTACCGCATCCTACACCAAAGCCCCATGGGGTCCAAGTTACGGTCAAAGACGGGGCAAGACCACCAGTGACGACAAAAAACGGCCCGGCGCCATATCGCCGGGCCGCCGGTATGCAGCCCCCGCCTGTTGCGTATCGAACTATCGGTTGACGACCTTCCAGGTGCCGTCGGGCTGGCGGCATGCGGTGCCGTAGGCCTGTTCGGTCCTGCCGTCGATGGTCACGGTCTGCTGATACTCGCGGCAATATCCCCCCTGGTTGGTTTGATAGGCGGGCTGGGGCGTGATGGTGCCGGAGTGGCCACTGTCAGGGTTGCGCCATGACACGGGTTGTCTCGAGCGGCCGGTCTCAAGCGTGTTTTGCGTCGTTCTCTGCATGGCGAGGCGGTCGGCGCGGTCGAGCGACTTGCCGACCTCATTGCCGGCCCAGGCGCCGAGCAGGGCGCCGACGGCAACGGCGGCGAGTTGGCCCTTGCCACGTCCGACCTGGGCACCGAGCAGGCCACCGGCGGCGGCGCCAAGAAGGGTGCCGCCAACTTCCTTGTTTCCCGCATTCTGGGAACAGGCGGCGAAGGTAATGACCAGTGCGGCGGTCAAAGAAAGCCGGCACAGTTTGCTGATTGCAGTCATGATCTCATCCTCAAAGCTGTCTATCGGATAAAATTTAAATGAAATGCATGGCGATCCAATGGCGCCGATGCGATTCCACCCGATGCTGACTCCGAAGCATAATTGTAACCAGCGTGTAAAAAAACCCTTAATTGATTATTCTATGGCGCACACGGGGGCGCGCATGCGCCGATTCTTGGGACGGACGGTTTTGTCACGTATTGCCGCGGGAGTCACAGGGGACAAATGACGGATTTTTCGCTCACCGATCCATTCGATCTGTTCGAATCCTGGTACGCCCAGGCGTGGAAGCACGAAACCGGCCTGGCCAACGCCATGTCGCTCGCCACGGTCGGCGCCACCGGCGCGCCATCGCTGCGCATGGTGTTGCTCAAGGGCGTCGACAAAAAGGGGGCAGAGCCGAGGGGGTTCGTGTTTTATACCAACATCGAAAGCCTGAAGGGTATGGAATTGGCGGCCGGCTCCGCTGCGGCGTTGTGTTTCCATTGGAAGGCGCTCAACTGCCAGGTGCGCATTGATGGCAATGCCCAATTGGTCAGCGACCAAGAGGCCGACGCCTATTTCGCCACCCGGCCGCGCGACAGCCGTGTCGCGGCCTGGGCATCGAAACAGTCGCAGCCGTTGCCTGACCGGTTCGAACTGGAGCGGAGGTTCGCCCATTACAGTCTGAAATTCGAGGGCAAGGATGTCCCCCGGCCTTGCTTTTGGTCCGGCTACCGCATCATTCCCAGCGCCATCGAATTTTGGCAGGATCGCCCATACCGGCTTCATGAGCGCATGGTTTACCGGCGCCAAGGATCGGGCCAAGGATCGGGATGGGAATCGCAAAGGCTTTATCCCTGACGGGTATGGCGCACATATTCCTTTTGGTTGAGGCCATCGGGGAGCATGATTGTAGCCATGGATGAACGGGTGAGCGGCAAGCAAGCGGAAGAGTCGCGGCACGGCCAGCTGCTGCGCCGTGCCACCTATGCTTCGGTGGCCACGGCCTGCGGCCTGATCGCGATCAAGGGTGCGGCGTGGCTGTTCACCGGATCGGTGAGCTTGTTGTCGACCTTGATCGAATCCCTGATGGATGTCTTCGCGTCGCTGGTCAATCTGTTCGCGGTGCGCCACGCGTTGCAACCCGCCGACCGCTGGCACCGGTTCGGTTACGGCAAGGCCGAACCCCTCGCCGGGCTCGGCCAGGCGGCGTTCATCGCCGGTTCCGCCGTGTTCCTGGTGTTCGCGGCGGTTGACCGGTTGGTCACGCCCGAGCCGATCAAGAACGAGGTCGTGGGCATCGTCGTCATGGTGATGTCCATCATCATCACCGCCGTTCTCATCCGCTATCAGACTTATGTGGTGCGGGAGACCAAGTCGTTGGCCATCAGCGCCGATTCCCTGCATTACAAAAGCGACTTCTTGATTCACAGCAGCGTCATCATTTCCTTGACCCTGAGCATGACCCTGGGGTGGACGATCACCGACCCGCTGCTCGGCATCGCCATCGCCGTCTATATCCTGATCACCGCCAAAAAAATATCCGAAAGGGCTCTTGACGTGCTGATGGACCGGGAATTCGTGGATGAAGACCGCGCCCGTATCCACGATATCGCCCTTGCCCATGACGAAGTGGTCAACATGCACGATTTGCGCACCCGGTCCTCGGGGCCGCGTTCGTTCATCCAACTGCATCTCGACCTCGCGCGCGACACCTCGCTGTGGCACGCCCACAAAATTTCCGACGAGGTCGAAGCCAAGATCCGCGCCGCGTTCCCCGACGCCGACGTCATCATCCACCAGGATCCAGAAGGCGTCGATGAAATGCGCGCCGCCTTCGCCGGCGAAGAGGAAGAGGACAAGGCGGCCGGGGCATCGGACAAAACCGGGGAAGCCGCGTCTTAGGGCCGTACTCATAAAATGGTGCGGTCCTTCAAGGTGGTGAGTGTCGGTTAATAATCACCCACCGGCGTCAATTGCATGATCAGGAAGCTGGTACGGCGGCGGATTTTTCTCTAACGTTGCGGTCATGACGACCGAAGCCGAGACCACGCGAACTGTGATTCTAACCGGGGCCAGCCGCGGCATCGGCCACGGTACGGTCAAGCGCTTCAGCGCCGAGGGCTGGCGCATCATTACCTGTTCGCGCGAGGAGGTGCCGGAAGACTGCCTGCGCGATCCCAACTGGTCCCACCACATCACCACCGACCTTGGCGACGCCGAAAGCCAGCATAAATTCGTCGAACAGGCCAACGAGATCCTCGGCGATGGGCCATTGCATGCGCTGGTCAACAATGCCGGCATGTCGCCCAAGACGCCTTATAAGGAGCGGCTCGGCTGTCTCAATGGCGATATCGAAGCCTGGCGCGAGGTCTATGAGCTCAACCTGTTCGTACCGCTGACCCTTGCCCGTGGCTTTGCCGCGGCCCTGCACAAGGCCCACGGCACCATCGTCAACATCACCTCCATCGCCGGCCACACCATCCATCCCTTCGCCGGCTCCGCCTATTCGACCTCGAAGGCGGCGTTGTCGTGCCTGACCCGGGAAATGGCCGCCGAATTCGGCGAGCTTGGGGTGCGGGTCAATGCCGTTGCCCCCGGTGAGATCGAGACCGCCATGCTGTCGGCGGAAACCGAGGCGCTGATCCCACGCATACCGTTGCAGCGCCTGGGCCAGCCCGACGATGTCGCCTCGGTGGTGTATTTCCTGTGTTCGGAGCAATCCGGCTATGTCAGCGGCACCGAAATCTTCGTCACCGGCGGCCAGCATCTCTACTGAGTGCGGTCGGCTCCGTCCATGGCGAATTCCGTCGAAGGCTCGGTTCCGGCGATCTCGCGGATCAGCTTGCTCAGCACCGCCGCGGCGAAATCCTTGAAGCCGTTGGCGGTAATGGAGAACGAGCCCGGCCCGCCGATGACATTGTCGAGAAAATACAGAGGAAGATTGCCATGGCGGCCATCGAGGATGGGCAGGCCGTTGATGGTGATGCCTTGTGCGATAACCAGATCCCGGGCCCATGATGCCGGCCGGCCCCGCGATGTCGGCCCGTCGCCGGAAATGTCGATGATGCGGCGCGGGCTTTGGTAATCATTCTCTTCGAACAGCTCCGACGCCATCAGGATGGCCTCGCCCACCGCGGTGCCATGACCCGAAATCTGCGCCCGTGGCGTATTGATCAGGGCTGCGGCGAAGCGGTCGGCGCTGGCGGCATCGTTGATCCGGGTCCAGATGACGATCGGCACCTGGATGCCCGGGCCCGACCATTCCACATAGGTAACGGCGATGGCCCGATGGAAACCGTTGCCGATGGCGCGGATGACGCGGGGATTGCGAAACGCCTTGGCGTAACCCACGCGCTGCAGGGCGAATTCTTTGTCATCGATGCTGCCCGAGGAATCGACAGCCAGCACCAATTGCAGATCGACTTTAACCTCGGTCGCCGGCGCCTGCGGGGTCAAGCCAAGCAACAGCGCAAGACCTAGGACAGGCGCAAGGATTGGCCCAAGATATTTTTGCAATCGGCGTTTCATGGCATGTGGCCCTTTGATCTGGGTTATGCTCTCGGGTGACAAACTGTCCTCGCCGCGGCTTTGCCACGCGGCGCCCATGTTAAGGCCGGGGCTCCATCCCGGTCCAACAAAAAGCACCGGCGTTGTGGTCCGGCTCAGCGTTGCCGGGCATCGCCGAGGGCAAGGTCATTGCCGGCCTCAAGCCTGGCGATCTCGCGGATGAGCTTGTTCAGCACCGCCACCGAGAAATCCTTGAAGCCCTTGGCGGGGATGGCAAAAGAGCCGGGGCCGCCGATGACATGGTCGAGGTAAAACTGGTGCAGACCCGGATAAAAGCCGTCGAGGATGGGCAGGCCGTTGATGGTGATGCCCTGTTTCGCCACCAGATCGCGGGCCATGGCCGCCGGATACCCCCGGTTGGTGGGACCATCGCCGGAAATGTCGATGATGCGCCGGTTGCCCTCGAAGCTGTTATTGGCGAACAGCGACGCGCTGAAAAGGATGGCGTCGCCGACCGCGGTGCCGCCGTTGAACAGCACCCG
The DNA here is from genome assembly GCA_036448135.1 of Alphaproteobacteria bacterium. Classification (GTDB taxonomy): domain Bacteria; phylum Pseudomonadota; class Alphaproteobacteria; order SMXQ01; family SMXQ01; genus JAZFWG01. The sequence continues at coordinate 11,365 of JAZFWG010000109.1, read as the reverse complement.
TTCCTTGCCCTGAAGCTCACCGGCGAAACGTTTGGCGCTGGCGGCGTCCTTGATCAGGGTCCAATCGATGATGGTGATGTGCAGCTCGGGCCCGGTCCATTCCACAAAGGTGACGGCGATGGCGCCATGGACGCCGTTGCGGATGGCGCGGATGACGCGGGGGTTGCGGAAGGCGTTGGCGTATCCGAATCGTTGCAGGGCGTATTCTACGTTATCGACGCTGCCCGAGGCATCGACGGCGAGCACGATCTCCACATCCACCGGCACGGCCCGGGCCAGTCCCGGCGCCGACATGACCAGACCCAGGCCCAGCAGCAGAACCGAAACCGCCATGGAGAAATGACGCGAAGTCATGGCAAGGATGTTACGTGGGCGGCCGGGACAGGTCCAGCCCAACTGCGCATCACCAGCCTGAATTACAACCGGTCCTTGAGGTCGTTGAACCAGTCGAGCCTTTCGCGGGCCTGGTCGATGTCGTGATCGAGCCATTCGAGGAAATGGCCGCCCGCTTCGGCGTGGCTGCCGCGCAGCTCCAGAAGCCGTGCGAGTTCGGCATTGCAGGCGTCGGTCATGATGGAAGCCTGATCGCGCTGGTCGCCGGATCCAAGAAGATGGAGGAAGCGCATCTTGAGGGCGACGATAAGCTTGTTGAGATCATTGAACGGGGTGCGCACGGTTGACAGCATCAGGGTCTCAACCTCTTGGCGGCCGTCAGCGGTGATCTGCAACTGAGCCTTGTCCCGGTTGTCTTCCCCGCCGGCGTCGGCGAACTCGATCAGGCCCTCATAGCGCAGCAACTCGATGGAGGTGCCCATGACGTCGATCATCGGCCCCATGATATGGCCGGTGAAATCGCGGACCTCCGCCGCCAATTCGCCATAGCGCATGGTGCCGCCGCACAAGGCGCCGAGGGCGGCGAGGCGGATCGCTTCCTTGGGCATTAAAGAATGGTCGGGGTACATCTCTGGTCTCCCCTGGTTTCGTGCGCGTAACCGGCATTCGGGGCCGGCAAGACCTCTACGCGGCGGATTTGATATTCAGCCGTTGCCAAACCGCCGTCAAGGCCGAAACCAAGTCCGCCATCATCTTGTCGCTGTGTAAGGGCGACGGCGTGATGCGCAGGCGTTCTGCGCCCTTGGGCACGGTGGGATAGTTGATGGGCTGAATATAGATGCCATGATTGGCCAAAAGCTCATCGCTTGCCAGTTTGCAAAGCGCCGCGTCGCCCACCAAAATCGGGACGATGTGGCAGGCCGAAGGCATGACCGGCAATCCCGCCTCATTCAACATGCGTTTCAGGGTGGCGGCGCGCTCCTGGTGCTGTTGGCGTTCCCGCGAGCTGGTCTTGAGATAGCGCACACTGGCGAGGGCGCCTGCGGCAATCGCCGGCGGCAACGCCGTGGTGAAGATGAAACCGGGGGAATAGCTCCGCACCATGTCGACCAGGGCCGCCGAACCGGTGACATAGCCGCCCATGACACCGAAGGCCTTGGCCAGGGTGCCTTCGATGATGGTGACCCGGTCCGCCACGCCGTCACGCGCGGCGATGCCGGCGCCGCGGGGGCCGTACATCCCCACCGCATGGACCTCGTCGAGATAGGTGATGGCGCCATGGCGCTCGGCGACATCGCAGATCTCCGCGATCGGGGCGATATCGCCGTCCATGGAATAGACCGATTCGAAAGCGACGATCTTGGGCGCCTCGGGGTTGTTCTCGGCCAACATTTGGTCAAGATGCTCGGGATCGTTGTGGCGGAAAATCCGCTTCGGTGCGCGGGAATTGCGCATGCCTTCGATCATCGAGGCGTGGTTGAGTTCATCGGAATAGATCACGCATTCCGGCAGCATCCGCGCCAGCACGCTCAAGGTCGCCTCGTTGGAAATGTAGCCAGAGGTGAACAGCAACGCCGCTTCCTTGCCGTGGAGGTCGGCGAGTTCGCGTTCGAGCAAGACGTGATAATGATTGGTGCCGGAGATGTTGCGGGTGCCGCCGGCGCCGGCGCCGGACTTCCGTAGCGCCTCGGTCATGGCATCGATGACGATGGGGTTCTGCCCCATGCCGAGGTAATCGTTGGAGCACCACACCACCACGTCACGGGTGCTGGTTTCGTCTTCATGCTTGACGGCTTGAGGGAAATCACCGGCCTTGCGCTCAAGATCGGCGAAGATCCGATAGCGCCCTTCGCCCTTCAACTGGGCAATCGCCTCGGCGAAGAACTTTTCGTAATCCATAACACCAATTCTCCAGCAGGGTTTTCTGCGAACCCCGATTTACAAGGGCGGAGCCTATCATAGGCCGGCCCTGGCATGCCACCGGGGTTTGCCCCATGAATCTAGGAGTTTTATGTTTAACATTCCCGAAATTTTGATTGCGTCGAGGTTGTTTTTCCACCTTTTAGCCCTGTTTCGCCACCATGGCCTCGGTGTCGTCCAGCGCCAAGGCGAATTTGGCCAGGAGTTCGTCGATTTCCGCCTCTGAAATGATCAGGGGCGGCGAAAAAGCGACGGTATTGCCCAGGGCGCGAAGGATGAGGCCGTGGGCCTGGGCGCGGCCGGCCAGATAGGCCCCGACGGCGGATTTGGCGTCGAACGGCGCCTTCGTCGCCTTGTCGCGCACCAGCTCCACCGCCGCAATCAGGCCAAGGCCGCGGACCTCGCCGACCAAGGGATGGCCGGCAAAGGCCCTAAGCCCGTCCTGGAGGCGGGGGCCAACCTTGCGCACATGGTCGATGATGTCGCGTTCCCGGTAGATCTTGAGGGTTTCCAGGGCGACGGCGGCGGGGACCGGGTGGCCGGAATAGGTGAAGCCGTGGCCGAACACCCCGTGCTTGGCGCTCTGGCCACGGATGGTCTGGTATAGCTCCTGGTTGATCATCACCGCGGCCATGGGCAGATAGCCCGACGTCAGCGCCTTGGCCAGGGTGATGATGTCGGGCTTGAGGGAGAATGTGTCGCATCCGAACCAATTCCCGGTACGGCCGAAGCCGCAAATCACCTCGTCGGCGATGAACAGGATATTGAAGGCCTTGAGCACCTTCTGGACCTTGTCGAAATAGCCGGCCGGCGGTGGAATGACGCCGCCGGCGCCCATCACCGGCTCGGCGATGAAGGCGGCGACGGTGTCCGGGCCCTCGGCAAGGATGAGCTTTTCCAGATTGCCGGCCAGGCGGGTGGAGAAATCCTCCTCCGATTCACCATCCCGGGCGCCGCGGTAGTAATGGGGGCAGTCGGTGGTAATGATGCCGGCGATGGGGACGTCGAAGTCGCCTTGGTTGGCGGGCAGCGTGGTCAGGCTAGCGGCGGCGATGGAAACCCCGTGATAGGCGCGCCCACGGGTGATGATCTTCTTCTTGGCGGGGAGCCCCCGGCCGTTGTTGACGTACCACACCAGCTTGACCGCGGTGTCGACCGCTTCCGATCCGGAATTGGCGAAGAATATCTTGGACATGGGCACCGGTGCCATACTGATCAGGGTCTCGGCCAGCTCGATGGCGCGGTCGTGGGATTTGTGGCTGAACAGGTGATAGAAGGGCAACCGGCGCATCTGCGCTTCGGCGGCGGCGGCAAGGCGGGGTTCCGAGAAACCCAGCGCCGTGCACCACAGCCCCGCCATGGCTTCGAGATATTGCTTGCCGTCCTCGTCGAAAACGTAAACCCCGTCGCCGCGGGTGATGACGAAAGGCCCCTGGGCCTCGTGGGCCTCGAGGTTGGTATAGGGATGCAACAGATGGGCGACATCGCCGGCGCCCAAGGATGACAAATTTGATGATGGGGTCTTCGTGGTCATGGGCGGGGGCTCAAGTCCGGCCATAGCTATCGTCGAAGCGGACGATGTCGTCCTCGCCGAGATAACTCCCCGACTGGACTTCGATCAGGTGCAAGTCCCCGGCGCCGGGGTTCTCGAGCCGGTGGGTGACGCCGATGGGAATATAGACCGATTGGTTTTCGCCGAGCGTGATGACCTCCTCGCCGCGGGTCACTTTGGCGGCGCCATTGACCACGATCCAATGTTCGGCCCGGTGCTGGTGGCTTTGCAGCGAAAGCTTGGCCCCGGGCTTGACGATGATGCGCTTGACCTGGAAGCGCTCGCCCTCATCGACGGTTTCGTAGCTGCCCCAGGGCCGGTGGACCCGCTGGTGGGTGAAGGGCTCGCTGCGGTCGCCCAGGGTCTCGACCAGGGTCTTGACGTCCTGGGACCGGTCAGCCGCCGCCACCAGAACAGCATCGCCGGTCACCACGACGATGATATCCTCGAGGCCGATAACGGTGGTAAGCGTGCCGTCGCTGCGGACGTAGGAGTTCCTGACATCGTGCACGATCACGTCGCCCACCGACACATTGCCGGCCACGTCCTTTTCGCTGATGTCCCAGAGTGCCGCCCACGATCCGATATCGGACCACCCCATATCGGCGGGAACGACGGCGCCAGCCTGGGTCTTCTCCATCACCGCGTAGTCGATGGAGATGCTGGGGGCTTGGGCGAAGCCGTCGCCATCTAGGCGGAAGAAATCCAGATCCTCGCCACCGTCATCGATCGCCCGGCGGCAGGCCCGGACCATGTCGGGCTGGAGACGTTCGAGTTCGCGAAGATAAATCCCGGCCTTGAACATGAAAATGCCGCTGTTCCAGACATAATCCCCCTGGTCGATGAGGCTTTGCGCCTTTTCGGGTGTGGGCTTTTCGATGAAGCTCGCGATGGCATAACACCCCAGCGCATCGGGTAGCCCATCGCCACGGCGGATATAGCCGTAGCCGCTTTCCGGGCGGTCGGGAATGATGCCGAAGGTCACGATCCTGCCGGCGGTGGCCGCGCACAAAGCTTGGTCCACCGCCCCGGTGAACCCCTCGGGCTTTTGGATGACATGGTCCGCCGGCATCACCAGCAGCACTGCCTCCGGGTCGCCCTCGGCCAGCATCATGGCCGCGACGGCGCAGGCCGGGGCGGTGTTGCGACCGGTGGGCTCCAAGACGATGGCCCGGGGGCGGATGGCGCCTTCGCGCATTTGCTCGGCGACGATGAAGCGGTGCTCGTCATTGCACAGGATAAGCGGCGGGAAAAAACGGCCGTCGCCGGTGATGCGCCCGACGGTGTCCTGCAGCATGGTGGCGCCGGTGACCAGGGGCTGAAGCTGTTTGGGATAGAGCTTTCGCGACACCGGCCACAGCCGGGTGCCGCTGCCGCCCGCGAGCACCACGGGGTAAATCCTGCCGTCTTGTGGTTGCGCCATTTCCGGTCCCGAGGTTGATCCGTCCCGTCTTGCTAACGCAAAACATCACGAATGGGAAGTTTCCACCGTGCAATAATTTGTCTTCATGGTACTAGCGTTGGCCGCCGTCATGTGATTATCATCCGATGTCACAAGGGCCACGGCACTACCGGCGAAAGCCAGAGCAAACGCCGGACCTGTCAGGAGGTGCCGCATGGCGCTGAAGGATCTACTCGTTCATATCGACAGCTCGCCGAGTTGTCCGGGCCGTCTCGACCTCGCCATCAATCTGGCCCAATCCCATGACACCCATCTGACCGGCCTCTATGTCATCGGGCTTGCCCCGATCCATCAATTCGCCGAAGCCGATCTCGGCCCGGAACTGATCGAGGCCCACGACCACTATATCCGCCAGGCCGCCGAGGACGCCGCGAGCATGTTCGCCTCCCATGTCGAACGCGCCGGGCTGGCGGCGGAATGGCGGTGCGTCGAGGGCAATGTTTCGGATCTGGTCGCCCTCAATGCGCGCTATGCCGACTTCACCATCCTCGGCCAGCGCAATCCCGAACGGCTCGATCCCGGCACCGCGCCGGAATTGCCGGGCATCATCATTCTCGATGTTGGCCGTCCGGTGCTCCTGGTGCCCCATCAGGGCAGCTTCGAGGCCATCGGCAAGCGGGTGCTGGTGGCGTGGAACGCCAGCCGTGGCGCCGCGCGCGCCGTCAACGACGCCTTGCCGATCCTCCAGCGCGCCGACCAAGTCCTCATCCTCGCCGTCAACCCCATGAGCGGCATCACCGGCCATGGCGATATTCCCGGCGCCGATATCGCGCTTCATCTGTCGCGCCATGGCGTCAACGCCGAGGCCGAGGAAATCGACGTGGAAAAAGTCAGCATCGGCGACATGCTGCTGTCCCGGGCCGCCGACTTCGAAGCCGATCTGCTGGTCACCGGCGCCTTCGGCCGGTCGCGGCTGCGCGAACTGGTGCTGGGCGGCGTCACCCGCTATCTGCTCGGCCACATGACCATCCCGGTACTGATGTCGCGCTAAGGCCGGCTAAGATCGCCCCCGGGCGCGGGGGTCGAGGGCGTCCTGCAGCCCGTCACCTAGGAAGTTGAAGGCGATCACGGTGATGAAGATCGCCATCCCCGGATAGAACGCCAGCGCCGGCGCCGTCCAGATCAGCTCCTGGGCGTTGGTCAGCATGTTGCCCCAGCTCGGGATCGGCGGCTGGATGCCGAGGCCGAGGAAACTCAGCACCGATTCCAACAGGATGATGTTGCCCACCGACAGCGTGGTGGCGACGATGATCGGCGAGATCACATTGGGCAGGATATGGACAGACATGATGCGCATGCCCGTGGCACCCTGGGCGGTGGCGGCGAGGACGAATTCCCGCTCGCGCACCGACAAGGCCGCGCCGCGCACGAGGCGCGCCACCGTGGTCCAACCCACCAGGGCGATGATGAAGATGATGCGGTAAAGGCTGATGTTCTCGTCCTGGGTGATCGCCTGGGGCAGCCCGATCTTGTTGAGGTCCAACGCCGCCAACACGATCAGCAACGGCAATATCGGCAGCGAAATCACCCCGTCGGTGAGCCGCATCAGCGCCGTGTCCAGCCTGCCGCCGTAATATCCCGCCAAGAGGCCGATGATGGTGCCGATCACCGCCGAGGCCGCCGCCGCCACCATGCCGACGAACAGCGATACCCTGCCGCCATATAGCAAGCGCAGAAGCACGTCGCGGCCGATCTCATCGGTGCCCAAGGGATGGGCCAGGGACGGCCCCTCGAAACGGTTGAACAGATTGACCGCATTGGCGTCGATGCCCATCAACCCCTCGATTGCGGGTGCTGCCATGGCGAGGGCCGCCAACACCACGAGCACCGCACCGCTGGCGACGGCGCCGTGATGGGCTAAGAAGCGCCACCACAACAATTGCCACGGTGTCCTCAGCGCATCGGTGACGGCCACAGTCATGGCCCCGCCCCCTGTTTGCGGTAGGAGATCCTGGGGTCGAGCCAGCCATAGGTGATATCGGCGATCAAATTGCCGGCCAGCGTCAGCGCGGTGGCGAACAGCAACCCGACCAGGGCCAGGTTGAAGTCGTTGCCCATGATGGCGTCGTAGATCATCTTGCCCATGCCGGGATAGGCGAACATGGTCTCGGTGATCAGGGCGCCGGAAAACAACGTGCCGAAGCTCAAGGCGACGATGGTGACCACGGGGATAAGCGCATTGCGCAACGCGTGGCGCAACACGACGCGGGCGCGCCCCGCGCCCTTGGCCCGGGCGGTGCGGATAAAGTCCTGGCGCATGACCTCGATCATCGCCGCGCGCATATAGCGGGTGTAGCTGCCGATGGAAAATATCGTCAGCGTCACCGTCGGCAGCACCAGATGGCGGAGGGTATCGAGGACACCGCCGCCGCCGCCGATGGTCTCGATGCCGCTGGCCGGCAACACCCCCAGCATCACCGAAAACACGATAATCAGCATCAGGGCGAGCCAGAACACCGGGATCGAGATGCCGGCGAAGCAGAACAGATTGATCACATGGTCGATGCGGCTGTGCTGGTGCAGCGCGGCATAGATGCCGGCGGGAATCGCCACCACCAGGGACAGGATGAAGCTCAACCCCATTAGATTGGCGGTGTTGAGCAGAAACGGCGCCATAACCTCCAGCACCGGGCGCACATGGAGCCGGGAATTGCCGAAATCGCCCTCGAGCGCGGCGCCGAGCCAGGCCCAGTAGCGCGCCGTCAAGGGCTTGTCGAGGCCATAGACCGCACGCAGCCGTTCGGCGTCGGCCGGCGTCAGCTTGGGGTCCGACTTGATCATAAGATCGATGGGATCGCCCGGCATCAGCCCGATCAGGGCATAGATGACGAAGGACATGATCCCCAGCACCAGGATCGATTCGAAAAGCCGGCTGGCGACGACGCGGCTCATGATCCATCCACCGCGGTTGCCGGCAGCGGAAAGTGGCAGGCGGCGAGGTGGGCCCCGGGCCCTTTGGCAGTGCCGCGCCCCGGCGCCGGCATCAAGGGCGGGTTGGTGCGCCGGCAGATATCCTCGGCCCGGGGGCAGCGGGTGTGGAATGGACAGCCCGGGGGCGGGTTGATGGGGCTCGGTACGTCGCCCATGGCGGCGTGGCTGGTGCGCTTGCCGCGGCCGGGCACCGGCACCGCGTCGATCAGGGCGCGGCTGTAGGGGTGGGCGGGACGGGTGAACAGATCCTCGCGCCCCGCGGTCTCGACGATGTGGCCGAGATACATCACCGCCACCCGGTCGGCGATATGGTCGACCACGGCAAGATCGTGGGTGATGAACAGATAGGTCAGGCCGAACTCGTCCTGCAGGTCCTTGAGGAGGTTGAGGATCTGGCTTTGGATCGAAACGTCGAGGGCGGATAGGGGCTCGTCGGCGATCACCAGCTCGGGGCGAAGCGCCAAGGCCCGGGCGATGGCGATGCGCTGGCGTTGGCCGCCGGAAAACTCGTGGGGGTAGCGCTCAGCATCCCGGGGGTTGAGCCCGACCGCGGCCAACAGCTCGGCGACCCGCGCGGTGCGTTCGCGTTTGCCGCCGGCGCCATGGATCACCAGGGGTTCGGCGATGATGGCGCCGACCGGAAGGCGCGGGTTGAGCGACCCGAACGGATCCTGGAACACGAACTGGATGGCGCGGCGCGCGGTGCGCAATTGGCGGCGCGAAAGCCCGGTGATGTCTTCTCCCTTGAAGCGGACACGCCCGGCGTCGGGCTTATAAAGCTGGGCGATGGCCCGGGCGCAGGTGGTCTTGCCGCAGCCGCTTTCGCCCACCAGGGCCAGGGTTTCGCCGCGCACAAGGGTCAGGCTGATACCGTTGACGGCGTGGACCGTGCCGCGGTTGCGCCAGCCGCCGCCCTGGACGGCAAAATGCTTGACCAGCCCTTCGACCTGCAACAGTGGCGCCTCGGTGATGGTTTCAGTCATGGTCTCGGTCATGGGCCGGCCTTGAAACACGCCGCCCGATGGCCGTTGCCCGCAAGCTCCGGTTCGGCCTCGCGGCAGCCATCATCGGCCAGCGGACAGCGGTCGGAAAAGCGGCACCCCCTGGGCAGCGCCAAGGGGTCGGGCACCATGCCGGGAATGGCGGGCAGGCGGCGCTGGCGCTGGCCGATCCGGGGCAGGGTCTCGATCAGGCCCCTTGTGTAGGGATGCTTTGGGTTGGCGAAGATGTCGGCCGCCGGCGCCGCCTCGACGATGCGGCCCGCATACATCACCACCACATCGTCGGCCATTTCCGACACCACGCCAAGATTGTGGCTGATGAACTGAACCGCCATGCCCATCTCGTCCTGGATCTGGGCGATGAGATCGAGGATCTGGGCCTGGATGGTGACGTCCAAGGCGGTGGTCGGCTCGTCGGCGATCAGCAAATCGGGTTTGCACGCCAGCGCCATGGCGATCATGGCGCGCTGGCGCATGCCGCCGGAAAGCTGATGGGGATAGTCCTTGGCCCGGGCCATGGGCTCGGGGATGCTGACCTTTGCCAACAGCTCGATGGCGCCCGCCCTGGCATCCTTAGGCGTGGCATCCTGGTGGATGACAAAGGCCTCGGCGATCTGGTCACCTATGGTCACCACCGGGTTCAGCGACGTCATCGGTTCCTGGAAGATCATGGCGATGCGGTTGCCGCGCACCGCCTCGATTTGCGATTCGCTCGCCAAAGCCAGATCGTCGCCGGCGAACAGGATCTCGCCCTGGGTGATGCGCCCGGGCGCGGGGACAAGCCGCAGCAACGCCAAGGCCGTCACCGACTTGCCGCAGCCGCTTTCGCCGACCACGCCCAAGGTCCGCCCCGGGGCGATGGCATACGAGATGCCGTCCACCGCCGCCACCGCGCCGCGGTCGGTGAAGAAGGTAACGCTGAGGTTCCTGACCTCGATCAGGTTTTGGCCGTCCATGGCGGTCATGGCGCGCCTAGCCTCTCGCTATTCAGTGACGGTCCAGTCCTCGACCCACAGCGTGGTGGGTTCCTGGTGCCCGGTGGGGCGGATGCCCTTCAACCATTTGGGCATGATGAAGGCATCGGCGCGGAAGAACAGCGGGATGACCGGCAACTCATCGGCATAGATGCGCTGCAAGCGGTGCCATAGCACCCGGCGCTTTTCGCGGTCGAGCTCGCGCTCAACCCGGTCGAGCAATTTGTCCATCTCCGGGTTGGAATAGCCGGTGTAGTTCTGGCCCGAATGGTTGTTGGCTTTGGTGGGGATTTCCTTGGAATGGAGGATCGAGCGCGGCACGTTCTCCGGCGCGCTGAGCCAGGCGAACATGGCAAGCCCGGTGAATTTGCGCTTGGTCACGGTTTCGCCGAAGAACACCCGGGCCGGTTCGTTGCGGATCCGCACATCGATGCCGACCTCGCGCCATTGGCGTTGCAGCACTTGCTGCACCAACTCGCGGGAGCGGTTGCCCGCCGTGGTCATGAGCTCGAGCTGGAGGCGCTTGCCCGCGGCATTGTGGCGGATGCCCTCCTTTTTGACGGTCCAGCCGGCGGCATCGAGCAGCGCCGCCGCCTTCTTGAGATCACGGCGGTAGACCGGAATGTCCTTGGTGTGGATCCAATCCAGCGCGCTGACGAAGGAGTCCGCCACCGGCTGGCGGCCATCGTACAGTTGCTTGGAGATGGCGTCACGGTCGATGGCCAGGATCAGGGCCTGGCGCACCCGCTTGTCCTTAAGGATGGGATTGGCGAGGTTGAGGTCGAGATGCTCGTAAATCAGGCCGGGCTTGAACTCGATATCGAACTTCTTGCCATGGCGTTTCTCGAAGGCGATGGCCTGGTCGAGCGACAGGCCAAGTTCGCCGGCGATGTAGTCAATGCTGCCTGACAGCAGATTGGCCTCCAACGCCGCGGTGTTCTCGATGACGCGAATGACGATGCGCTTGAACTGGGCCTTCTTGCCCCACCAGGTCGGGTTGCGCTGTAGCACCACATGGGAGCCCGAGACCTTTTCAGTGATGCGGTAGGGGCCGAAATAAAGCCCGGGATTGGCGGTGTCGGTGTCGTAGCGGGTGCGGTTGCGGTACTGGGCCGGGTCCTTGAACTTCTCGGCCTCGAGATGGGCCTGCAGCAGCCTGAAATCATTGATGGCGTTGTAGTCGAAGGTCACC
>JAZFWG010000108.1:0-3401 GCA_036448135.1 Alphaproteobacteria bacterium | reverse complement strand
ACCCAGGCTACGGTCCGGGCGTCATTTTCGTCGGGCCCGAAGTTCCAGCCGCCGGCCCAATCGGCGGGCGCCGCGGCCAGGCGCTCCGCCAACACGAGGAACCCGCTGAGCGGCTCGAGCACATGCTGCCAGGGACGCACGGAATTCGGATGGCGAATGTGAAGGGGCTCGCCAACGGCGAAGGCGCGCATGGCGTCGGGAACAAGCCGGTCCTGGGCCCAGTCGCCGCCGCCGATGATGTTGCCGGCGCGAACGGTGGCGATGCCGGTATCGCTGTCATGGAAATAGGACCGCCGATAGGCATCCGCGGCGAACTCGGCGCAGGCCTTGCTGTTGCCGTAGGGCTCGCGGCCGCCGAGGGCATCGGTCTCCCGGTAGCCCCGGGTCCGCTCATGATTCTCATAGACCTTGTCGGTGGTGACGATGACGGCGGCGCGGACCGTGGGGCATTGGCGCACCGCTTCCAGAAGGTTCACCGTGCCCATGACATTGGTGGCGTAGGTCTCGACCGGTTCCGCATAGGCGCGGCGCACCAGGGGCTGGGCGGCGAGATGTAGCACCACCTCGGGCCGGGCGGCTTGAAGCGCCGCGGATAGGCGCTCATAGTCACGCACATCGGCAATCGTTGACGCCATGTGGCTGGCCAGACCGGCGGCTTCGAACAGGCTGGGCTCGGTGGGTGGTGTCAGGGCGTAACCATAGACTTCGGCGCCGAGGCGCCCAAGCCACAGGCAAAGCCAGCCGCCCATGAACCCGGTGTGGCCGGTGACGAAAACCCGGCGGCCCGCCCAGAAGCCGGTATCTAAGCCGAAACCCGGCATGTTTCCTTCCGCCAGCTGCACCATGGGGCACGGCCCTGGTCCCACATGTCATTGAGGATCTGCATTTCCCGGTAGGTGTCCATGCACTGCCAGAAACCGGGATGCTGATACACCGCAAGCTCGTTGTCGGCGGCGAGAATTTCCAGGATCCCTTGTTCCAGCCCGATATTGTCTTCGGGGCCGGTGCGGTCGAAGGCCTGTTTCTCCAACATGAAGAAACCACCATTGATCCAGCCGTCGGCGACCTGTGGCTTTTCCTCGAAGGTGTGGACAACGCCGTCTTTGATGGCGAGTTCTCCATAGCGCGAGGACGGATGGACCGCCGTCACCGTCGCCAGCCGTTTGTTGGCATGGTGGTGGCGCAGCAGTTCATCGAGATCGACGTCGGAGACGCCGTCGCCATAGGTGGCGAGAAACGAGTTGCCGCGGACATATTTCAGGGCCTGCTTGATGCGTGATCCGGTAAGCGTATCGGTGCCGGTGTCCGCCAGCACCACGCGCCAGTCCTCGTCGAAGCCGTTGGACAGGGTCTCGACGTCACCGCTGGAGAATTCGACGGCGAAGTCGGAATTGTAACGGCGGTAGTTGAGGAAATAGTCGCGGATGATGTCGCCCTTGTAGCCGAGGCAGAGGATGAAGTTGCGGGCGCCGAAGCTGTAATAGTGCTTCATGATGTGCCAGATGATCGGCTTGCCACCGATCTCGACCATGGGCTTGGGCTTGAATTCGGTCTCTTCACGCAGCCGGGTGCCGAGGCCGCCGCAAAGAATGACCACGTCGAGGTCTTGGATGGCCGGCGCGGGTTTGATTTGCTTCAACATGTTAATCCCGTTTCGGTTTGCGGTGGTTGGGGGTGATGTCACGGCGCCGCGGCTTGCCCTGCCGGCGTAGCTGCACAACCATGGTGGGCGCCGCCAGGGCGCCCTGAACCACTGTTGGTTGCCGCAGGGGATTGTCGCCACTGCGGGCCGGGCGAGTGCGCACCGCAGCCGTTTCCCCGGCTTCGACGGCGCGCAGGACGGCGATGGCGGCATGGAGGAAACTGCCGTTGGGACCGAGCCGGGGATGATGGGGAACGGTCATGCCGTCGCCATGTATCGCCGGTTGCTGAACGGCTTCTCCCGTCACCGGCCGCAACCTTGAGGACAGTAGCGGCGTCGTGGTGGACCATGATCTGGGCCAAAGCCCTTCCATCACCATTGTCATCGCCCTTCGCTCTTATCTGGCTTCCCTCAGCCGGTCAAAGCACGTGGCGGATCGAATATTTGTTGTCGGCCAGCACGTACTGGCGGCCCAGATGCCTTACGATATCGACAAAAATCGGGGCCCGCAGGTTGACCGAGACTTGGACCTCATTATTTTCGCGGCGCACGGTGACGATCAGAAAGACCGCCAACTCCTCGTGGCTGATGGTGAGCGCGGCGCAGGCCTCATCGATATCGGCATCGTCGATGGCGCCGCTTACGATGTTGAAGGGAACCACCAGAAAGGTGAGGTCGGGCTCGGTCATGCACTGCAGCGCCTTGAACTGCGGGTGCTTGCCTTCGGGCAGGTTGGCAAGGCCAAATTCGTGATGATCGGAAAATCCGAACAGGCCCTTGGGCAGGGTCAGGATGTTTTCCGGAAGAATTTTCAATTGGCCGAAGCGCGATTCCACGATCAGGGGCGTGGCGGCTTCGGTTGCAACGGCGCTCTCCAACGCGGCCGCCGCTTCAATGTCGGGTTGTTTCAGCAACGGGGTATTTCCAAGCATTACTTCTCTCCTTGACTTCGATAACGTCTGAATTTCATCGGGTTGAAACTTAGGACCATTCGATCAAAAGGATTTGGTAGATCACAGGAAGTTGGCGAGGTTCAGTTGCGACAGTCTTCCGATGGTCATGAAAGAGGCCTCGAGCAGAACCTGGTTGTTGGCAAGTTGCGCAACCGTTTCCGGGATATCGACGTTTTCGATATCACTGATGGTTCGTTCCATGAACAACTCCATGTCGTTGTGCCCCAGGTCCGCCCCTTCGATTGCCTTGAGGGACGCTCCGATGCGGCTTCGGGTCGTGGGGATGTTGTCGATCGCGGTGTTGATCACCTTCAGCGCTTCCTGGAAACGGATCCTATCGATGGTCGGACTGGTGCTGGCGTCAGCGGCCATGCGCAGCGCACGGATGGCCTGCTCGAACCCCTCTGCGTCCGCTGTCACGCCATATGTGACGTCGAATTCATCGGCCACGCGGGCCACGTGTTGATTGTTGTCGCCCTGGTAATAGTTGGTGTTCGCCGCAGAGGGATAGACCGGGGGAACAGCAGGGAAATTGGCATCATTGAGATCGACGGGGGCTACATCGGTGACTGCGCCACCGAATAGATAGCGGTCGCCGATCTTGAAATTCAGTTGCTTGGTGACCTCATCAAGCAGGTTCTGGGCTTCCAGGTTGATGGGAAAATCCGCTGCGTTGGAGCTGCTGAGGGCATTGACGAGAAAGGTCTTGAGCTTGCTTGCCGCCTCAAAGACCTTTGCCGTCGAAATCTCCATGGCCTCGAGCCGGAGGGAAACGATCTTGTTGTTGCTGAGGTACTGTTCAGCGC
>JAZFWG010000107.1:0-5501 GCA_036448135.1 Alphaproteobacteria bacterium | reverse complement strand
TCCGCTGGCAAAGCATCGGATTTTGGCGACGTCGTGCGAGCAACCGCGGAGCTTCCGCCGGATTGAGATGAAAGGGGGAACCAAGTTCGCGCGCGCCGGCGAGGTGTTTGCCTTCGAGCCCCGGGTTCTTCGCGCCAAGCGCTGCGAGGAGGTCGAGATCATTCTGGAAAACACCGACACTGTGCGGCACGCCCTGATGCTGCCCGGCCTCAACCCCATGTTCACGTTGGAGTTCACCGGGCGTGGGGTCAAGAGCCTTCGTTTCGTGACACCCGACAAAGACGTCACCCTGGAGTTCCATTGTCATGTGCCGACCCACGAGGATATGGGCATGCGCGGCCAACTCATCGTCGGCAAGGGCGGCGCGCCCACGCCCGTCAAGGCCGCCGCCGGGCCCAAGCGTCTTTTCGAGGGCAAAGGCGTCGTCATCTCGATCGATGCCAGGGACGGCCGGCTCATCGTCGACCATGAGGAGATAAAGGACTTCATGGCCCCCATGGTCATGAGCTACCAGGTGCAGCCGGGGACGTTCCTGAAGGGGTTGAAGCCGGGCGCCAGGATCCGCTTCACCATCGACGCCGACAAGCGCGCCATCGTCAAAATCAAGCCCGCGAACTAGGGTCCGGACTCATAAAGGGTTGTGGTGCTGGCGGCCCACGGATCGTTCCTGGCCGAGGCCAAGAAGCGCCGGCTTTCCATTGACCGGCCGATGACCGGTGAAGCGGTGCAAAAGCTGGTTGCGGACATCTACAAGACCCCCAAGGCCGTGGTCGAGCGCGCCGCCATGGCGGTCCAAAGCGGCACCGTCACCAAGCGCAAGACCAATTACCGGACGGTCAAATCATCCATCACCAAGATCCAGAAAAAAGGCCGGGTGATTTCCTTCAAGGACAAGGGCAAGAAGGTCAAGGCCTTCATCAACCGCCGCGCCACCAAGGTGAAAATCGGCGGCAAGAAGGCCAAGGGCTCCAAGCTCAAGGTTGGCATGAGTTGCTCCATCACCTATGAAGGCAACAAGACCCTGGCGAAATCGGTGACCTGCTAGTTACCATTTATTGCCAAAGTGAAACATCGGAGCGGGTCTCAATGAGGCCCGCCTCTTTTTTGTCATCCGGGGACAACAGCTATGGCGCGATGAATGGAACCTGAGCAAGCGGCCACCGAAGCCATGCCCTATCGCTGGGTCATGCTCGGCGGGGCGTGGCTGTTGTATTTCTGCTTCGGCCTGACGACCGGGAGCCTGGCGCCGCTGGTGAACGTGATCACCGGCGATCTCGGCCTCAGCCATTCGGCCATGGGCAGCATCCTGGGCGCATGGCCCCTGGTCTATATCGTCTCGGCGGTGCCCTGTGGCGCAGTGCTCGACCGCATCGGGCCGCGGCGCGCCCTGTTCATGGCGGGCCTGATCATCGCCCTTTCGGGCCTGTTGCGCGGGCTCGCCCCCGGCTATGTGTCGCTGTTCCTCGCCGTCGCCCTGTTCGGCATCGGCGGGCCGCTGATTTCCGTCGGTGGGCCCAAGCTGGTCAGCCTGTGGTTCCGGGACGCCGAGCGCGGCCTCGCCATGGGCATCTTTGCCACCGGCCCGGCCTTGGGCGTCGTCACCACCCTGATGCTGACCAATTCCGTCGCCATGCCGCTCGCCGGCGGCAACTGGCGCGCCGTGCTCATGGCCTACGCGGCTTTGGTGCTGTTGGCGGCGCTTGCCTGGTTCGTCATCAGCGCGCGCGGCGCCGAACCGGACGCAAACACCGTCGCCGGCACCAAAGACGCAGCGCCGGACCAATCCCAATTTCAGGTCTTCGCCGGTCTGCTGCGGCTGCCGGCGCTCCGTCTCGTCCTCGCCACCAGCATCTTCATCTTCTTCTTCAACCACGGCATGAACAACTGGCTCCCCGAAATCCTCAGGACCCACGGCATGGATGCCGCCACCGCCGGTTTCTGGGCCGCGATCCCCCATGCCGTCGGCATCGTCGCGGCGCTGGTGATCCCGCGCTTGGCCGGCCCGGCGCGGCGCTTCATCATCCTCGGCGGACTGTTCCTGTGCGCCGGGGTGGCGACGCTGTTGATCGAGAGCGGCACCGGTCCGCTGCTGGCCGCCGGCCTCATGCTGCAGGGCACCGCCCGCGGCGCGATGTCGTCGGTGATGCTGCTGGTGCTGATGGCGACCCCGGGCGTCGATGCCCGCACCATCGGCTCGGCGAGCGGGCTGTACTTTTCCGCCGGCGAGATCGGCGGCGTGCTGGGCCCGCTCTCGGTCGGCTATCTGTTCGATGTCACCGGCGGGTTTTCCACCGGGCTCTATCTTTTGACCGGCATCACGGCCCTGATGATACTAATGTTGACCCGGCTGCGGGCGCTCAGCCGATGAGCGTGTTGTTGTGGGCCGGACGATGCCATGGAGGAAACCATGAGACGACGGCTGATCCATTGTTTCTCCATGCTGGTTCTGTTCACTTCATTGCCGTTGACCGGAGCCCATGGGGCGGACAGTGGCAAGACTGCGGTGGCCCTGCCCAAGCCGGGCTTCGTCATCGACCGCCGCCGTCTTGCCAACGACCGCGCGGCGCGCGCCCATGGCGTGCCCTACCGGGGTCCCATCATCGACGTGCATCTACATCTGAACGTGCGCGACGATGAGCCGGCCTCGGACAGCGAATTGCGGGATATCCTCGGCCATATCCGGAAGGCCGGTGTCGAAGGCGTGATCGTCATGCCGACCCCCAATGAAGGGCGAAGACGCCGTTCCCACAATCGCCGCCAATACCGCAGAAAATTCCAGAAGTTGGGTGGAAATACCGTCCGGCTGATGTGCTGTGGCAGCTATTTGGGCCAATGGTTCCACAACGCCCAGGGAAAAAATGTCAGCAATGAAGCCTTCAAGAGGTTGCGCCGACGGCTCGGCGAAGATCTTGCCAGCGGCCACTATCTCGGTGTCGGCGAATTCGGTCTCTATCATTTCGACAAGAACGGACGCCAGCCGGTCATACAATACCCACCCAATTTCACCCCCTTCCTTGCCACCGTCGGCCTTATCGCCAGCTTGGGGCGTTGGATCTTGCTCCACGCCGAGAGCGTTGATCCCGAAGGCAATTCCTATGAGGACAAGTTTTTCGGCGGCATCGAACTGTTATACCGGCGCAACCCCAGCCTCAAATTGATCATTCCCCATACCGCGACAACCAATCCCGACAATGTGCGGCGCTTGCTCACACGCCACCCCACCCTGATGATGGATTTCAAATTCGTCGGGCGCCTTGGAAATTGGCACCACACCGAACCGGTCCACAATGCGGACAAGGAACTCCATGAAGACTGGGCCCGGCTGTTCGAGGCCATGCCCTCACGCTTCATGGTGGGAACCGACGCCAAGTTCTACCGCCGCGGCTTCGATGGCGACGATTACCGGAGATTGATCGAAAGGTTCAGACGTGTCCTTGGCGGCTTGAACCCGCAAGCGGCACGGCTCATCGGCCATGAAAACGCGCGGCGGATCTTTTCCATGCCGGGGCCCGGCGCCAACTAGGGTTTTCCCCTCGCCCATCGACGCCCGGTTCACGCTATGATGAGGGGCAATGAAAAACCTCAAAGAGTTCGATTACATCATCATCGGCGCCGGCTCGGCGGGCTCGGTGCTGGCCAACCGCTTGACCGAGGACGCGGACACCAGCGTTCTCATTCTCGAGGCCGGCGGGCGCGATTATGATCCCCTGATCCACATCCCCATCGGCCTCGGCAAGCTGTGGCAGCACCGCATGCATGACTGGGGCTTCGACACCGAGCCCGAGGCCAATCTCAACGGCCGGCGCATCGAGACCGCGCGGGGCAAGATCATCGGCGGCTCATCGTCGATCAATGCCATGGCCCATGTCCGCGGCCATCCCGGCGACTATGACCGCTGGGCCCGGGGTGGGCTCAAGGGCTGGTCCTACGCCCACGCGGTGCCCTATTTCAAGCGCGCCGAGACCTGGGAAGGCGGCGAGAGCAAGTACCGCGGCGGTTCCGGTCCGATCCATGTCCAGGGTCCGCGCAACAAAGACCCCTTGGTCGATGCCTGGCTCAACGCCGGCCGCGCCGCCGGCATCCCGGTGACCGAGGACTATAACGCCGAACACCCCGACGGCTTCGGCCCCAGCCAATCCACCATCAAGGGCGGCCGGCGCTGTTCGGCGGCGGTGGCCTATCTGCGCCCGGCGCTGGGCCGGGCCAATCTCACGCTCCAGATGCATGTGCTGGTGACACGGATCATGCTCGACGCCGGCCGCGCCACCGGGGTCGAATACCGCCAGGGCGCACGGAAGCTCGTGGCCCACGCCGCCCGTGAGGTCATCCTGTGCGCCGGGACGATCAACTCGCCGCAGATCCTGATGCTGTCGGGCATCGGCGACGGCAATCGACTGCGCACCCTCGGCATCGCGCCCCGGGCCGATATTCCCGCCGTCGGCGCCAATCTTCAGGACCATCTGGTGGTTTCGATCCATTACGCCCGCAAGGGGGTGAGCCCGTTCCAAGGCGAGATGCGGTTCGACCGGCTCGCCCTCAGCATGATCCGGGCGTATGTGACCGGCACCGGCCCGGCGACGGTGCTGCCGGGGGGCTTCCACGGCTTCCTCCGCACCCGGGCCGACTGCCAGGTTCCCGATATCCAGATCATGTTCCGCGCCACCTCGCCCGAGGCGGCGCCCTGGTTCCCGGCGATAAGCCCGGTGTGGCCCGACGGTTTCGCCCTCCGCCCGGCGCTGATCCATCCGGAAAGCCGCGGCACCATCCGCCTTGCCGCCGCCGATCCCGCCAAGGCGGTCAGGATCCAGCAGAATTTCCTCGCCGCCGAGGGCGACATCCGCACCTTGCGCGACGGCATCCGGCTGATCCGCGACATCGCCCACGAGAAGCCGCTCGATGCCTACCGCGGCCGAGAGGTCACGCCCGGCGACAATGTGACCTCCGATGCCGATATCGATGCTTTCATCCGCAACACCGCCATCACCGCGCACCATCCCGCCGGCACCTGCCGCATGGGCGCCGACGACGCCTCGGTGGTCGACCCGGAGCTTCGCGTCCGCGGCATCGTTGGCTTGCGCGTGGTCGACGCCTCGGTCATGCCCGACCTGGTCGGCGGCAACATCAACGCCGCCACCTTGATGATCGCCGAGAAGGCCGCCGACATCATCCGCGGCTATGAGCCCCTGGCCCCAGCCGAGCTGTGAGCGACGGCGTTCATAAGGCGCCCGGCTAGCTTCAGGGTGCTAAAAAAAGTAACATCCCCGTCATGACTGCGGATTTGGAACCCACCCCAGCGGAACAAATACTCATCGATGCGGCGGCCAAAGGTGAGGTTGTCGATTACCGGGTGGGTGACAAGGAAGCCGACGATCCCGCGAATGGCGAGGATTGGGGTGCCGACCGCACACTCCGCGCCGGGATCATCTATGCGCTTTGCGTGGACACGCGCCACGAATGGACGCTACATGCGAAGGGGGTTCGGGTATTGGGAGCCCGGATTG
>JAZFWG010000106.1:0-7410 GCA_036448135.1 Alphaproteobacteria bacterium | reverse complement strand
GGCCGCCGGTGATCGACACCGCGTCAATCATCTCGGCCCTGAGCTCGTCCGCCAGCTGGCGCAACTGATCCGGCGCCAAGGCCCGCAAATCCGAGGGCGCGGATATCTGGTCGAGTAGGGGTGACTTGCTGTTTGGGGCCACGTCTTACTCCATGCGAACTTCGGTGACTATCCCCGGCGCATTACCACAAATCGCGCCACGTCACGCAATAAATCTGCTGTTTGTTCGAACATTTCAAGGTGTTGCACCGCTTGATCGGCCAGCATCTCGGCTTGATCGCGGGCCTTCTCGGTGCCCAGAACCGACACGAAGGTGGCCTTGCCGGCGGCGGCGTCCTTGCCCACTGATTTGCCGGTTTCGGCTTCGTGGCCTTCGGTATCAAGAAGATCATCGATGATCTGGAAGGCGAGACCCAGATCGTGGGCATAGGCCTTGAGGGCATGGTGCGCCGGGGCGCCTGCGCGCCCGAGGATAGCCCCGGCCTCGCAGGAAAAGGCGATCAGCGCACCGGTCTTCAGCTGTTCCATCCGGATGATGGCGCCGATATCCAGGGTCTGGTGTTCAGACACCAAGTCGATCATCTGGCCCCCGACCATGCCATGGCCGCCAGCGGCGGAGCTTAGCCCCGAAATCAGTTTGCAGCGCACCGCCGGGTCGGTATGGGTCGCGGCATCGGCCATGATTTCGAAAGCCAGGGTCAACAAGGCATCACCCGCCAGGATCGCGGTGGCTTCGTCGAACTGCACATGGCAGGACGGCTTGCCACGCCGGAGCGAATCGTTATCCATGGCCGGCAGGTCATCATGGACCAGGGAATAGGCATGTACGAATTCGACGGCGACGGCGACACGAAGGGCACACTCCCAATCGACGCCGAACAATTGGGACGTGTTCAACACCAGAAACGGCCGGAACCGTTTGCCGCCATTGAGGGTGGCGTAACGCATGGCCTCGAACACGCGCGCCTCGGTCCCGTCGGCCTCCTTGGGCAGCAGGCTTTCGATAGACTCATTGACCGCGGATGCGGTCTCGGCCAATGCACCTTCGAGCCGATCCAATCCGGGCCTCAGTCCTAATCCATGCTTTCGGCGCCGACGGTCCCGTCGGCGCTGGGTACGATCTTTTCCACCTTGGCCTTGGCCTCGGCGAGCTTGGCTTCGCAATGGCTTTTGAGCTTAGCGCCCCGTTCGTAAGCCCCGATGGCTTCGTTGAGCTTGACCTTCCCGGACTCGAGCTCGCCGACGATCTTGTCAAGCTCGGCGAGAGCGTCCTCGAAACTCAGCGCGGCGATATCTTTGGGAATGGCGATCCCCGGGGGTTTCTTGGCCATGCTTTCCCCTTTCGGTGCGCGAAGTTTAGGCCCGCCGGCGGTCGAGGGCAAGCGACACAGACCGCTTGACGGTTCAAGCTTGCGGGAACGCCATCAAGGCCGAGACATGGGCGCCAACCGAGGCCGCCAAGGCGCCGAGATCATAACCGCCTTCGAGGGTCGAGACCACGCGCCCGGCGCAGGTCTGATTTGCAACTTGAAGAAGCTCGGCCGTCACCCAGCCGTAATCGGCCTCGGTTAGGCCGAGTTGCGCCAGCGGGTCGTTTTGATGGGCATCGAACCCCGCAGAGATGATGATGAAGCCGGGATCGAAGGCGCTGAGCGCCGGCAGGATGGTGTCGGTCATGGCGGCGCGGAATTCGGCCGAGCCCGAGAACGGCGCCAGCGGCACGTTGACCAGGTTGCCGACGCCGGTCTCATCGGCGGCACCGGTACCGGGATAATAGGGAAACTGGTGGGTCGAGGCATAAAACAGGCTTGGATCGCGGGCGAACATGGCCTGAGTGCCATTGCCGTGATGGACATCGAAATCGACCACGGCGACGCGCTCGAGGCCATGGTTGCGGCGCGCATGCAAGGCGCCGATGGCGGCGTTGTTGAAAACACAGAAACCCATGGGGCGGTTGGGCTCGGCATGGTGGCCGGGGGGGCGCACGGCACAGAAGGCATTGTCCCCGTCGCCCGCCATCACCGCATCGACGGCGGCGACCAGCGCGCCGGCGGCGCGCAATGCGGCCTCGCCGGAGCCGGGGGACAACACGGTGTCGGGATCGAGGGCATAACCGTTGGAGGCGGGAACCGCGGCAAGGATGCGTTCGGCATAGTCGCCCGGATGCACCAGTGCCAACTGGGCGGGGACGGCGCGGGGCGCCTCATGCCATTTGCATTGGGCGAAGGCGGGCGATTTGAGGGCATCGAGCACGGCTTGCAGGCGTGCCGGCGATTCCGGATGATTGGCACCGGGATCATGGGAGAGGCAGGCCTTGTGGGTGAAAATCAGGGTCGTCATATGGCAGTTTCCGGCGCGCGTTGGTGCAAGCCCATGTTGAGGCCCGCAGTGTAGCCCCCGGCGGCCTCCGCCTCTAGAGCATTAACCGGCCTGGGGAATTGCTGGCTCACGAGCCCCTATAAGTGAATGTTTTCACTGCCGGGCGACGGATTCCGGCCATTTCCGCCGTGCTACCTATGATGGGCAAAATCTCCGCCGGTAACATGAATTTGATGGGGTATCCTCCGATTGTGGAAAATCCCCCTTGCCCGGGCCTTGGTTTTTTGACAAGAACATGTTCAAAATCTGCTATCCTTAAGAATTATTTCTCCATGATAGGGGAATGAACGGGAGAACCCTGCTCCGTGACATAGGGGCACAGGACCAAATGAAGCTCCTCATCAAGATAGCCACCTTGGCGGCGTTTCTACTGACCACGGTCGCGGCCGGCGATTCCTTTGCCCAGTCGAAGAAAAAGAAGCGCGGCCGGCTCGTCGGCGTCGACGAGGTGCGGATGGAAGCCATGATCCAGACCATGCCGGTGATCGGCCGTCTGGTCTCAATCCAGACCGGCGTCGTCGCCTCGCGCATCGAAGGCGCCGTCGACGAGATCAAGGTCGATGTCGGCGACCGGGTCAAGAAGGGCGACGTACTCGCCATCCTGGTGTCCGACCGCTTCGAGTGGGAGCGCGAACTCAAATCCGCCGAGGTCGGGGAAAACAGGGCCAAAGTGGCCAACGCCAGGACCCAGCTCGCCCTTGCCCGCCAGGAGTTGCGCCGCCTCGAACGGCTGCGGAAATCCGCCGCCTTTCCCCAGGCCCGTTATGAGGACAAGAAGCTAAATGTGACGCGCTACATTTCCTCGGTCAATGAGGCCGAGGCGAAGTTGAAACGCGCCCAGGCCAATCTGAAACTGGCCGAGCTCGACATCAAATATTCCAAGATCCGCGCGCCCTATAACGGCGTCATCAGTATCCGCCACACCATCGCCGGCGCCTTCCTCAAGGAAGGGGAGAAGGTGGTGACTCTGGTCAACGATGCCCGCATCGAGGTCGAGGCCGACGTGCCGTCAAGCCGGATCGGCGGGCTCAAGCCCGGCGTCAAGGTGCGCATGCGGCTGGAAGACCAAAGCTGGCACACGGCCAATGTCCGGGCCGTGGTGCCCGACGAAAATACCCGCACCCGAACTCGTGTGGTGCGCTTCGTGCCCAGCTTCAACGGCATCACCATGCGGCTCGCCACCAACCAGACCGCGATCCTGCAGCTTCCCATCGGCGCGGAGCGCCAGGTGGTGACCGTACACAAGGACGCCTTGATCAGCAGCCGCGGCAACCCCACCGTGTTCGTGGTGGTCAAGCGGCGGGTCCAGGCCCGGCGCATTCGAATTGGGGACTCCGTGGGCGGCCGATTCGAGGTCCTGAGCGGCCTCAAACCCGGCGAAGTTGTCGTCATCAGAGGCAATGAAAGGCTCCGGGACGGCCGGCGCATCCGCATCGACCGGAAAGACTAGCGGAACGATTGGCGGAACGATTACATGAATCTGACCGAAGTTTCCCTTAAGCGCCCGACCGCGGTGGTTGCCGCGGTGCTGTTGGTGGTCGCCTTCGGCCTGGTGGCGCTCAAGACCATCCCGGTCCAGCTTACCCCGGATGTGCGCCGGCCCATCATCGATATCAAGACCCGGTGGCGCGGCACCGCGCCGGCCGAGATCGAACGCGAGATCACCAACCGGATCGAAGAACAATTGGGCGGCATCGAGGGCGTGGCCGAGCTCACCAGCCGGTCGCGCCTCGGTCAGTCCCGCATCCGGCTTGAATTCGATGTCGGCACCGACATGGACCGGGCCCTTATGCTGGTGGGCAATCGTCTATCCCTGCTCGACGATCTACCGAATGAAGCCGACGAGCCAGTGATGATGACCCGCGGCTCGGAAGACAACCCCATCGCCTATTTCGCGTTGCTCAAACTGCCCGGCAATGACCGCAACCTTCAGACCTATGGAGAATTCGTCGAGGACGTCATCATCGACCGGCTCGAGCGCGTCCCCGGGGTCGCCGGCGCCGATTTCCGTGGCGGCACCCGCCGCGAATTGCGGGTCACGATGGATCCAGAAAAACTGGCGCGCTACCGGCTGACGGTGCCGGAGGTGGTTTCCGCCCTTCGCGGCGCCAGCGCGTCGATCTCGGCGGGCTCGGTCGATGAGGGCAAGCGCCGCTATCTGGTGCGCACCGAAGGCGAAATCCGCACCGCGGCCCAGGCCAGCGCCGTGGTGCTCCGGACCCTGGAGGATCCGGTGACCGGACGCATCAGCCGGGTCACCGTCGGCGACATCGCCAAGGTCGGGTTCTCTTACAAGGAGCGTTCAAGCTTCCGCCGGTATCTCGGGGAACGGACGATCACCTTGAGCGCGGTGCGCGAGACCGGCGCCAACGTCATCGAAACCATGAAGGGCCTCCAAGCGGCGGTCAAGGACCTGAACGAAAACATCCTGCCTTCGGAAAAACTGAAAATCACCCAGGTCTATGACGAGACCATCTACATCAAATCCGCCATCGGCCTGGTCAATCAGAACATCTATCTGGGCGGCACCCTGGCGGCCTTGATCCTGATCCTGTTCCTGCGCTCGTTCCGGCCGACGGCGATCATCGCCCTGGCGATTCCGGTGTCGGTGATCGGCGCCTTCGTCGCCATGGCGATGCTGGGGCGCTCGATCAACGTCATCTCCCTGGCCGGCATCGCCTTCGCCATCGGCATGGTGGTGGACGCCGCCATCGTGGTCATGGAAAACATTTTCCGTCACCGCCAGGAAGGCAAATCGGCCACCCAAGCCGCCTTGATTGGCACAAGGGAAGTATGGCCGGCGGTGCTGGCCTCGGCGCTTACCACGGTCGTCGTCTTCGTGCCGATGTTGATCCTGGAATTGCAGATCGGCCAGCTGTTCCGGGATATCGCCGTGGCGTTGACCGTCGCGGTCTCGCTTTCACTGCTGGTTTCGGTGACGGTGGTCCCGGCTTTGTCCAACCGGATGTTCAAGGGCATGGCTGCGGGCAAGGCCAAAGCCTTCTACATCCCCGGCATCGATGAGTTCGCCAGCGGGTTCGTACGCCTGATCATGTGGTTCACCGACGTGGTATCACGCCGCAAATCGGTGGCGTTCCTGGTGGTCGCCGCAATCTGCACGTCGATGGCATGGGCCACCCACGTCTTTTTGCCGGCCCTCGACTTCTTGCCCGACGGCAACCGCAACTTCATCTGGGGCCGGATCAAGCCGCCTCCGGGCTATAATCTCGAAACCAACCTGCGTCTCGCCAACCAGATCGAAGACGCCGTGCGGCCCCTATGGGCTTCGGTCAGCGGGCCCGAATCCAAGGAGGGCGAGCCCCCGAAGATCAGGCATTTTTTCTTCGTCGCCCATCGTGACTCGGGCTTCATCGGCGCCAGCGCCGTGGACCCCATGCGCGCCGGAGAATTGATCGAAGTCCTTGAAGAACCGATCCTGAGGGAACCGGGAACCCGCGGCTCGATAAAGCAATCGTCCCTGTTCTCCCGTGGCATCGGCGGGTCCCGTTCGATCCGGATCGACGTCTCCGGGCCTGAGTTGGAGGACAATATGGACGTGGCGCGCCAGGTCGATGACATGCTGCGCGACGTCACCCCGCGCCGCGAGGGCCACCGGGTGCGGCCACGTCCGGGTCTTGAACTCGGTGCGCCTGAAATTCGCGTGGTGCCGAACCAGTTGCGCCTGGCCGATGCCGGCATCACCGCCCGCGAGCTGGGCCAGACCTTGGATGCCTTCAATGACGGATTGCGGGTCCGGGAAATCACCGTCGGCGACCGGCGCATGGATCTGGTGCTGGGCGGGCCGCCGAACCTGGTGTCGCGGACCCAGGGCATCAAGAACCTGCCGGTGGTCACCAAGTCCGGGCGCATCGTCCCGGCGGAGTCGCTGGCTGATATCAAGGTCACCGCCGGCCCATCCCAGATCTGGCATCTGGAGCGCACCCGTTACGTCACCCTGCAGGTGAGCCCGTCCAAGACCATCCCGCTGGAAATCACCATCGACAAAATCCAGAAAAACATCATCGACGTCCTGCGCAAGGAAGGGCTGCCGCCGGGGGTCAAGATCCGCATGTCGGGTGCGGCCGACAATCTGACCGAGACCTGGAACGCCATGCAGATGAATCTTCTGGTGGCGATGATCGTGGTCTTTCTGGTGATGGCGGTACTGCTGGAAAGCTTCATCTATCCCGTCATCATCATGCTGTCGGTGCCGTTGGCGACCGCGGGTGGGGTCTTAGGGCTTTGGATCCTCAACCGGGTCACGTATCAGCCCCTCGACATGATGACCATGCTGGGGTTCGTCATCCTGATCGGCACCGTGGTCAACAACGCCATCTTGTTGGTGACCTACACCCTGCAAGGGGTCCGCAACAAAGGCATGACCCCGGCGGAGGCCATCAACATGTCGACCCGCACCCGCATCCGGCCCATCTTCATGTCGACACTCACCACCGTGTTCGGCATGTTGCCCCTGGTGGTTTTGGGCGGCGCCGGGTCCGAACTCTACCGTGGCCTCGGCGCGGTCATCATCGGCGGGCTGTCCCTGTCGGCGGTGTTGACGCTTCTCATCGTGCCGCCGTTGATGTCGTTGTTCGTGCGCAAGGCGGAAATGGGCAAAGCTATGGGCGCCATGGAAGAGGCCGCCGCGCCGGGCGAATAATCAGCCGTCCTTGCGAATCTTGAAACTATAGACGCCGTCGGCTTCCGTCGATTCCACCAATATATGGCCCGTGGTCTCGCAAAAGACCTTGAAATCGGCGACCGCGCCGGGATCTGTGGCGTCGATCTCGAGGACGGTGCCGGCTTCGAGGCCCCTTAGCATCTTGTTGGCCTTGAGCACCGGCAGGGGGCATTTGAGGCCTTTAACATCTAGCGTTGCCATTGTTTCCGTTCACGTCCTGTGATGATTGGCGACTATGCCCGATCCGAAATCTCCGAACCAGGGCAAAGGAAGCCAGGACCAAGGAAGTTTGTGGCGGTGACCAGCGTGATTGTCTAAGCTTGACGCACCTACTCTGGGTCGAACCACAA
>JAZFWG010000105.1:0-2581 GCA_036448135.1 Alphaproteobacteria bacterium | reverse complement strand
CCGAGATCGCCGCCCGCGCCGGTGCCGACCAGGCGTTCGAGATCGAGCTCGCGCAGAGCGGCCAGACCCTCACCGTGCCGGCCGACAAGTCCATCCTCGACGTGCTTCTCGATAGCGGCTTCGGGGTCCCCTATGCCTGCGAGGAAGGTTGGTGCGGGGCCTGCACCATCGACCTGGTTGCGGGCAAGGCCGAGCACCGCGACGAGGTCCTGAGCGACGCCGATAAGGCGGCCAATTCCAAGATTCAGGTTTGCATCTCGCGCGCGCTGCCGGGCGAAAAGCTGGTTCTCGATCTTTAACGGGGGCCGGTGTGCGCCGGGTGGCGCAGAGAGCAATTTGATTCAGTGATGACGGGCATTTGGGTATGATCGCCACGGATTTGAAGGCTATCTGGACATTGTCGGTTTGATGAGCACGAGCCCTCTTATCCGCCGCCCGCATCTGTTTTTCGCGCGGTTTCTTCTGGTGATTGCGGTGTCGGCTCTCGCCGCTCCGGCACGGTCATTGGAGTTCGATGCCGCTTCGCCTCGAGAACTGATCCAGGTGTTGAAGGCCAATGTCTATCTGACCGGCAACATCGTCAAACGCCTGGAGGCGCAAAAGCGCCTTGTAAGAATCGGCAAACAGGACCCGCAAGCGGTCGTCCCGCTAATCCTCAAGGAACTCTCGCCACCGAGATCCTATGGCAAAATCGCCGCGCACCAGCGCCTGGCCCTCATCGAAATTCTGCGCGACCTCGGGCCGGCCGCAGAAACAAGCGTGCCACGTCTGGTGGAGATTCTGAACGATCCCAAGGAACGATACGACTCGATCAAGATCCAAGCCGCGGCGGCGCTCAACCGGATCGGCGTCCAAGATGCCAAGGCCGCAGCCCGTGCCCATTTCACCGCTATTCAAAAAAGATACGCCACCAAGGCTACGCGTGTCGAAGCCGACCGATCCGCGGCGCAAAGCGCTTTCCTCATCCGCCACGAATTACGGCGCCGCGCGCCCTCCGACAAGGTTATCGGCGCCTCGGTCGCCAACTTGCGGGCGCTGGGACCTGGGGCGGCGCTGGCGCTGCCGACGCTTTTCCGGGCCTATAACGATCCGCGCCTTGGTTCAGCCTTGCACCGCACGCTTGCCGAGGCAATCCGCGCCGGCGGCGGCGTTGCCGACGTTGAGTCCGCGGCCAGGCAAGCGGCGGCGGAAACCGGGGTCCCCGACATCCTGAGAGAGGTTATCGCCGAGACGCGAAACGGCGATTCTTTCATCCGCGGCCTCGCCATGACCGAACTCAGCCGCATGGGGACCTCCAAGCCGGCGATCAATGCCATGATCTTGGCACTGCGCGAGGGCCGTAATCCAGGGGACGCCGCCCGGGTGCTGGGCAATTTCGGCCAAGACGCAGCACCGGCGCTTGCGGAAATTTCGCGCTATTTCAATGACGCAAGGGCAGGGGCCAACGCCATCCAGGCGGTCGGTAAGATCGGTGTCAAGGACCCCTCGGTCATCGCGAAGTTGCGCCGCGTGCTGGCACGGCGCGGGCACCGGCATCGAGGCCAGGCCGCAAGCACCCTCGGCAAACTCAAGGTCACGGACGCCCTACCCGAACTGCGCCAGGCGCTTTCTGACGGTACAAAATATGTACGAATTCTATCGGCAAACGCCCTGGGGAGAATCGGCGAGGATGCGGCTTCGGCGGTGGGGGCTTTGGCGGCAACGCTGGATGATCCGGATCGGGACCTGCGCCGGGCCGCCGTCGAGGCCTTGGGCAGAATGGGCGAGGCCGCGGCCCCGGCGACCGAGGCCATCGCCAAGCAATTGAGCACCGGCGACAATCGGCTCAAACGAAGCGCGCGCCAGGCCCTCGCCAAAATCGGCGGTCCGATTGCCGACGCCACGTTGCGCTCGGACGCGAAACGCTACGCCAACGCCGATCTGGCCGAGGCCCGTCTCCTGGCCCGAACCGGCGGGGCGAAACGTCTGTACAGGTTCCTTATTGGTCTGCCCCGGCGTCGCGCCTCTCTCTTGGCCCGCAGGCTCGTCTCCGGAACTGAACCCGATGGCGCCTATGCCGGCGCCCTGTTCCTCGCCCATCGTGGTGAGATCGGGCAGGCGATCCCGGTCTTGGCGGACCATTTAGCGCGCCGCCCCGATGCCGATAAGGTATTGGCAGGCTTGGCTTATGGCATGGCGCATGGCGGAGACGCGACGAAGCTTGAACGGTTGCTTCAAGGACTTCGGAAATACGTTGAAGAAAATCGTGACCGCTACAGCGCCGAGGAATGGGTCCGGCTGGAGGCACTGTTGCGAAATCCTTTCCGTCTGAAATGATCTCATATGCCTGCGAGGAAGGTTGGTGCGGGGCCGGCGTGCGCCGGGTGGCGCAAGGCGAATGGGGTTGCCGATCGCGCCCTGAAAATGAGACAATCGGGTTTGGCATTGCCGTTTGAAAGGGGTTGGGCATGGTGAGGACCGCCGATCTGTCGGTGAAAGTGCTTTCCCCGGCGCTGGGCGCGGAAATCACCGGTATCGATCTGTGCCATCCCTTGCCCCGGTCGGTGGTCGATGAAATTCTCGCGCTGTGGCACCAACACAT
>JAZFWG010000104.1:0-13144 GCA_036448135.1 Alphaproteobacteria bacterium | reverse complement strand
TGGCCGCACAATGGCGACCATTCGACCGACTGGGCGCCGCAGTCGCGGCACACCCAACTCTCGTCGGGCGCCGCCGCGCCGGCGCGCAGCAGCCAGCGGCGCCCGACATCGGGGTCGTTGTGCTCGGTCTCGTCGAGCTTGGCCATCATGCGGTAGAACCGGGCCGAGGGCTCGCCGTCGCAAAGCTCGCGCATCAGCTTGTGAAGGTGGTGGCGGGACTTGCCCCAGAGCTTGGCCGCCAGCGCCGCATCGGCCATCGCGGCGTGGCTTTCCACATGGTCCGGGCGAAGCTCGAGGAGTTTCTCGAAGCGTTTGACCCGCACGAGCTCGTCCTCTTCGGCGTAGGCCAGGGCGTAGAGCCGGGCGAGCTCGGGATGGGGCGTGAGCTGCCAGCTTTGTTCCACCGTGCGCGCCGCGTCCCGGGCCTTGCCGGCGCGGATTTGCAGGGCCGCAAGCCTGATCGCCGCCGAGGTCAAGTCCGGCGCCGAGCGCAGCGCCTTGCGTGCCAAGGACAGGGCTTCGCGGTCACCGCCATCGGCCTCGGCCTGCAGGCCCTGTTCATGAAGGGCGATGGCCTTGTGGCGGCGGCCCTGTTCGCGGGCGATGACGCCGCGCCTGACCGCGCGCTCGACCACCTCCTGGGCCTCGTGCCATTCGCCCTTGCGGATCAGCAGATCGAACAGGGAATTGAGCACCCATGGGGTGTTGGGCTTGAGCTTGAAGGCGCGTTGGGCCAGGCGCAGCGCCTGGGCCTGATCGCCGTCGCGCCCGGCCTGGAGCAACAGCCCGCGCAGGCCCAGGAACTCGGTCTCGGGGTGCTCCAGCATGGAAGCGAAATAGTTTCGCGCCACGTCCTCGTCACCTTCGAGCTGCGCCGCCTGTGCCGCCAGCAACATGGTCAGCGGCAGTTCCTCGAGCAAACTGTCGGCGCGCTTGGCCTGGCGCCGCGCTTCGTCGATATCGCCGGCGGCGACCGCCACCATGCCCCGGGTCAAGGCCTGATAACCGCGGGCCCGCCGCCGGCGCGTGCGGAACTGGGCGAGCCGCCTGGGCGCCTGGCGAAGGATCACCCACACCCGATAGGCCACCGCCGCCGCCACGGCGACCACGGCAACCCCAAGGACAAGCATCGCCACCGAGGTATCGACGCGCCAGCCCTGCCAGCGGAGGCTGACAGCGCCGGGCCGGTCGGCGAACCACACGCTGATCAGGATGAGGGCGGCGGCAAAGCCAAAGAACACGACCGCGCGCACAAGCGCCGAACCCCGCATCAGCGCCGCCCCCCGTTACCGCTGTTAGTTTTGTTGCCGCTCTTAGGGGCGGGCGCCTTATCATCTTGCGCCGGGCTCGCCTCCGGGGGTTGCGCAACACCCACGATGATGGCCGCCAGCGCCGCATCGGCGGCAAGCCGCGCCCGGGCCTGGGCCAGCCAATCCTTCGCCGCCGCCGCCGCCGCGCCCTCGAGGGCCGAGAGTTCGGTGACAGCGCCGGCGATATCATCCTTGGCGAGTATGGCTTCGGCGCGGGCGATGATGGCGTCGGGTGCGATCCCCGGAACATCTTCGCCGACGCGGCGGATCACCACCAATGCCTGCAGGCGTTCCCAGCTGCGGGCCAAATTGCGCTTGAGCCACGGGCCGCTGTCATCGACGGGCGGGCGCGCCGCGCGGAGGATCTCCGGGATCTGGGCTTCGAGCAGGCTTTGCAGCCGGGCCACCGTGGCGACGCCGCGGCCGGACCACGGTTTCAGGGGCGCAAACACCGCCAATGCCGCCTGATTCCCGGCGAAGCTGCGCTCTACCATGGCGAGCTCGGCGGCAAACGGCGCGCCGCGGGCAATCGCATTGTGAAAACCCAACAGCGCGAGTAACGGCGGCAATGGCGCCTGTGCCGCACTTGGCGGTGACACCGCGGCGGACTGGAGCTGTTGTTCAAGATTTTTTAGCCGTCCGGACAGATCATCGACGGTGACTTTGAGCCGGTCGGATTCACCGGGAATCTTGCCCGGCGCCTCGGGGGCCGGTGCCTCGGTTGATGGAGCCGCGGGCACGGGCACGGCGCTCTCAGCCGGTGGCTTTGGGGTGGCTGGGGGCGGCGAGGCGGTAGCGGATTGCGGTGGCTTTGGGGTGGCTTGGGGCGGGGCGGCGCCAGCGCCGGTCTGGCCCGGACCCGGGGTCTGGGATAAGCCCGGCGCCAACTGCTTTGTCTCCTCGCCGGCGAGCTTCTTTTCGGCCTCGCCGAGCTTGCCTTCGAGATCATCGACCATGCGCTCCAACGAGCGCAACTGCGACCCGAGCCCATCGCGGGCCGGGCGGTCCATCCATGCCGAGACCGTGAACCAGGCGCCGGCACCAACGACGATTGCCAGCACCAGGCCCACGCCCAGGGTGCGGATTTTCATCGATAGCGGTTTTGGTTTCGATTCCGATTGCGAATCCGGGCCCGCACCCGCGTCCGCCGGCACCGGCTTGGTTTCGCTTTCGCCTTCCGGGGCCTTGTCCTTCTGCGCCTTCGAGGCACCGGGACGGCGCCGCTTGGGTGCCGTCTTTGCCGTGGCGGCAGGTTTGGGCGCGGCAGGTTTGGCGGCGGCGGGTTTGGGGTCTTCCGCTCCGGCCTTGCCGTGGTCTTTATCGTCGTTGTCCGCCACCTAGAGTCCCTTCATGGCCGGTGCTGGGTTGTGGGCGCAAACATCATCGACCAGCACCATCATGCCTGCGATATCGGGCCTGGGCGCGATACGGACCCCGGCCCAGCCGAACCCCCCGGCGCGTTCAGCAGCGGTGGCAACCGCCTGGCTCAGACACAGCGCCGTCACCGGGGCCAAAGCCGAACCAAGCCCGGCGGCCGCCACCAAATCAACGAAATTTTGCGCCGTCGCGGCAGAGAAAAACAGCACCAAGCCGATATCGTGCGATTTCAGCCTGTCGGTAAGCGCCGGGCTCAGGGCCTCGGGCTTGCGGGCCTCGTACAAAACCGCGCGGTGGAGGTCAAACCCCTTATCCATTACCAGCCCGGAAAGATCGCCCGCAACGCGCGAGCCCGCCACATGGACCAGCGTCCCCGCTTTCGGGTCGAGACGCGCCGCCGCCAGCCCTGCCAGCGCTTCCACATCGCCATCGGCGGTTGCGATATTGTCGAAGCCGGCGTCGCGCGCAGCGGTAGCCGTCGCCTTGCCGACGCAGAACACCGGCAAGCGCAAAAGCGCATCATTTTCCCCGGAAATGTGGCGGGCAAGGATGCGGGCGCCGTTGGCGCTGGTGAGTAAAATCGCCTGCACGCCCGTGATGTCCAGGGCTTCGCCGGCAATCGGTTGGATCATCAGCATGGGCTCGATAACCGGGTCTATATTGCGCTCCCGCAACAATTGCGCCAGGGTGACCGCGTCTTCCATCGGCCGGGTGATCAGGGCGCGCACCGGATCAGCTCTCCGCCGGCGCCGCCGCCGCCTCGTCGAAGAAGCCGGGGCCCACGGCGCCAACAAGCTCTTCTCCCGCGTCCCGCCCCAGGGCGGCGGCGTCACGGCCCGGCCCCTGGCGCGTGGTCTCAAACACGGCGCTGCCGTCCGGCTTGGCCACCAGAACCCGAAGATTGAGGGTCGCGGCCCCAACATCCGCATCCACATCGCCATTATCGCTATCGCCATTGGCGAATTCGGCAAGGGCCGCGATCGGGGTGCGGCATGACCCCTCCAACGCCTCGAGGGCGGCGCGCTCGGCCGCGACGCGCACCATGGTCGCCTCATGGTTGAGGGCGGCGAGCAATTGGCGCACGCCGTTGTCGTCGGCGCGGCATTCGATGCCGACCGCGCCCTGGCTCGGCGCCGGCAGCATGTCATCGAGCTCTAAGATCGTCCCCAGGCCCCGGGATATGAGGTCCCGGGCAAGGCCCAAGCGCTTCAAACCGGCGAGCGCCAGCAGGGTGGCGTCGACCTCGCCACGTTCGAGCTTTTCCAGCCGGGTCTGGACGTTGCCGCGGAATGGCACCACCTTGAGATCGGGACGGTGGCGCAGAATCTGGGCCTTGCGCCTAAGCGACGCCGTCCCCACCACGGCGCCGGGGGCAAGATCGCCGAATCCGGCGGCCTCGGGCGCGATCAGGACGTCGCGGGGATCCTCGCGCTTCAACATGCAGAAAATCCCCAGCCCCTTGGGCAACCAGGTGGGGACATCCTTCATGGAATGAACGGCGATGTCGATCGTGCCCGCACTCAACGCGGCTTCGATTTCCTTGGTGAACAGGCCCTTGCCACCAATCTCGGCGAGGTTGCGGTCGACGAAGCGGTCGCCCGAGGTGCGGATGACCTCGAGACTGACATCCAAGCCGGGATGCGCGTCACTGACGAGGTCCCGCACCGCCTCGGCCTGGGCCAGAGCCAAGGGGCTCCCCCGCGTTCCGATGCACAAGCTGCCCGTTCCCGGCGGATTTCCGGCGCTCATACCCCCGTGTTTAATCTCAGAACGGGCCTAAGGAAAGTGGTTATTCACCCGCCTTCAATGTAAACATCATCGGGACATGATCGTTTTGGGCATCGAAACCACCTGCGACGAGACCGCAGCGGCATTGGTCACCGATGGGCGCGCCATTGTGGCCGAGGACGTGTTGTCGCAACTTGCCGAGCACCGGCCCTATGGCGGCATCGTGCCCGAGATCGCGGCCCGCAGCCATCTCGACCATATCGACGGCTTGATCGCCCGGGTCATGAAACGCGCCGGTGTTGGCTTCGCCGGGCTCGACGGCGTCGCCGTCACCGGCGGGCCGGGACTGATCGGCGGCGTCATCGTCGGGGTGATGACCGCCAAGGCCATCGCCGCCATGCACGGCCTTGCCCTCATCAACGTCAATCATCTCGAGGCCCATGCCTTGACCTGCCGCCTGACCGACGATGTGGCGTTTCCTTATCTGTTGTTGCTGGTGACCGGCGGCCATTGTCAGATCCTCATCGTCGAAGGGGTTGGCCGCTACCGCCGCCTCGGCACCACCTTGGATGACGCCATCGGCGAAGCCTTCGACAAGGCCGCCAAGATGCTGGGGCTGGGTTATCCCGGCGGCCCGGAATTGGAGCGCCATGCCGCCAAGGGCGAGCCCAAGCGTTTTCAATTGCCGCGCCCATTGATGGGCCGGCCGGGATGTGATTTTTCCTTTTCCGGCCTCAAGACCGCGATGCGCCACCGCATCCAATCCCTGCCGCCGGGGGAGCTCAATGATGCCGATGTCGATGATCTTTGCGCCGCATTCCAGCTTGCCGTCGGCGACGTGGTTACCGACCGCATGACCAACGCCATCAAAGCCTACCAAGGCCGCCATAAAAACAACCGTACCCTGGTGGTTTCCGGTGGCGTCGCCGCCAACCGTTACATTCGCGACCGTCTTGCCGCCCTGGCCGCCGACCACGACTTCCGCCTCGCCGTCCCGGCGCCGGAATTGTGCACCGACAACGGCGTCATCGTCGCCTGGGCCGGGGTTGAGCGGCTGCGCCTGGGACTCACCGATCCCTTTGATTTCGCGCCCAGGCCGCGCTGGCCGCTTGATCCCGAAGCCCAGCGCGCCATCGGCGCCGGCATCAAGGCCTAATGGCTCTGTCCTTGCGCCGCGCCGGCCCAGGCGGGACAATGCAATCCATGAACAAGACTTCCGGTGAATTCGAGGCGCGCAGTTATTTTCCGACGCCAGTGACGCTGTTCGACCTGCCCGATGGCGATCACTTGAACGGGTTGCTCGGGCCCCTGATTCTCGCCCGCGAGAAGTCCCAGGCGAGCGTCGATCACAGCAATCTCGGCGGTTGGCAGTCGGCCGACGACTTCCAGGACTGGAGCGGAGACGCCGGGGCCAAGCTTCTCGGCCACGGCGTGGCGCTGGCCAACCGTCTGACCGCCGACCGCGACGGCAATCCGGTCGAAATCGAATGGCGGGTCAATTCATGGGCCAACATCAACCGCAAAGGCCATGCCAACGAATTCCATACCCACCCCGGCTGCTTCTGGTCAGGGAGCTATTATGTCGATGATGGCGGCACCGCCGACGACCGAAGCCTCGGTGGCGAGTTCGAGATCAAGGATCCGCGCGGCGTCGCCCCGGCCATGTACGCGCCCGATCTCTGCTACAACCTGCCCGGCTGCCAGTCCCTCGGCGCCAGTGAATTGATATTTCCCCGCGCCGGAGCCATGGTGTTGTTTCCGTCCTGGCTTAGCCATGCGGTGCGTCCTTACCGGGGCAGCGGCACCCGCATTTCCGTGGCCTTCAATTTCAGTCTTTAGGGTCTGTACCCAGAAACCGGCGAACGTGGCGACATGAATAAAATCGGCATCATCGGCGCCGGCGCCTGGGGGACCGCGCTTGCCACCGTGGCCGCGCGCAACGGGTTGGAAACCGTGATCTGGGCGCGGGAAGCCGACGTGGCTGCTGCCATCAATGACGTCCATGAAAACACCACCTTCCTTCCCGGCATCGCCCTGGCGCCGGAAATCCGGGCGGTGACGTCCTTGGCGGAAGCCGCCGCGGCGGACGCGTTGTTGTTGTGCGTGCCGGCCCAGTTCATGCGCGCCGTGACCATGGGCCTTGCGCCCGGTCTCGCAGCCTCGACCCCGGTGGTGAATTGCGCCAAGGGCATCGAGCAGGAAACCATGGCGCTGATGAGCGATATCATCGCCGAAACCCTGCCCGGCCGGCCCATAGCCGTGCTGTCGGGTCCCACCTTCGCCGCCGAGGTTGCCGATGGGCGGCCCACGGGGGTGACCCTGGCGGCCGGCGACGAAACACTGGGCCGGGAGCTTGTGGCGGCGCTGGGCTCGAAGACCTTCCGCACCTATCTTTCCAGCGATCTGGCGGGCGCGCAGATCGGCGGCGCCGTCAAGAACGTGCTCGCCATCGCCTGCGGCATCGTCATCGGGCGCGAGTTGGGCGAGAACGGCCGCGCCGCGCTGATCACCCGCGGGCTGACCGAAATCGTGCGCTTCGGCATCGCCAAGGGGGCCGAGCCCCAGTCCTTGATGGGCCTTGCCGGTCTCGGCGATCTCGTGCTCACCTGCACGTCCATCCAGTCGCGCAACTATTCCCTGGGCGTCGCCCTGGGCCGCGGCGAAGCCCTGGACACCATCCTCAAAGCGCGCAACTCGGTGGCCGAGGGCGCGTTTTCGGCGGCGGCGGTCACGGCGCTGGCCCGGAAGCTCGACATCGACATGCCGATCTGTTTCGCCGTCGATGAAGTTCTCAACCGGAGCGGTGACATCGATACCGCCATCGCGGATCTGTTGTCCCGCCCCTTCACCACGGAGGTTATTTGATGTTCTTCTTCATTCGCTGCAACGACAAGCCCGACATAGGCGATCTTCGTGCCGAGACCCGCGAGGCCCATCTCGATTACCTCAGAGGCGCCAGCGACAAGGTCCTGGCGGCGGGGCCGACGCTGGGCGATGACGGCGAGACCGTGACCGGCAGCGTCCTCATCATCAAGGCCGCCGACCGCGCCGAGGCCCAGGCGTTCACCGACAACGATCCCTATGCCGAGGCCGGGGTGTTCGAGCGCGTCACCATCGCGCCGTGGCGGAAAGTGTTCTTCTCCGACATCGACGACTGAGATTTCAAATCAACTTAAGGCGGTGGCAATGGCTTACTGGTTGTTCAAATCGGAACCCTCCTCCTATTCCTGGGACGACCTGGTCAGGGACAAGCGCACCCATTGGGACGGGGTGCGCAATTACCAGGCCAACAACAACATGGCGGCGATGAAACTCGGCGACCGGGGGTTTTTCTATCATTCGGTCAAGGAGAAGAGCATCGTCGGCGTCGTCCGTGTGGTGCGGGAACATTATCCCGACCACACCGACGCCTCCGGGCGTTTCGGCATGGTCGATGTCGAGGCGGTGATGCCGGTAAAATCAACCGTCAATCTGGCCGAGATCAAGGCCGAGCCCCGGCTCGACAAGCTCGCCCTGGTGCGCCAGTCGCGGCTCTCGGTGGTGCCGGTGAGCGACGATGAGTGGAAGCTCATATGCGCCATGGCGGAGATCACCGCTTGAGCGAAGATGTGCTTTGCCGCCTTGAAGACATCCCCGATCCCGGCAGCCTCGGCCTCAAGATCACCAGGGGGGCGTGGAACGCGAGATCTTCGCCATCCGCAAGGGCCGAGAGGTCTTCGTCTACGCCAATGTCTGTCCCCACCGGGGGCTGCCCCTCAACTGGAAGCCCGATATCTTCCTCTCTTATGACAAATCCCGCATCCTTTGCGTCCTGCACGCCTGCACCTTCGATATCGAAACCGGCCAGGCGCTGACCGGGCCCTGTCCGGGCCAAAGCCTGGAGGCGATCGCGGTGACGGTTGTGGGCGGCGCTGTCCGGCTCGCGGCATAACCATGTTATCGTTATGGGATTGGGCCCGGGTTCGGCATCGTGGCCTTGTCTCGGCCCCCGGTTCCACCGATAATCGGCCTGAATACCGGGGTCCAACCCGGACCCATGGAACCACAAGACGGCTAGGGAGACGTCACCGCCATGTCCGACAACCAGGTTTTTCCTGTCCCAGAAGATCTGGCCCGCACCGCCTGGGCCGATGACGCCACTTACAACGAGATGTATCAGCGCTCGATTGCCGATCCAGAAGGATTCTGGGGCGAGCATGGCAAGCGCCTCGACTGGATCAAACCCTATAGCCTGATCAAGGACACCAGCTTTACCGGCGATGTCAGCATCAGATGGTTCCATGACGGCAGCTTGAACGCCTGCGCCAATTGCGTCGACCGCCATCTGGAAAGCCGGGGCGATCAGACCGCCATCATCTGGGAAGGCGACGATCCCGCCGACCACAAGCTCATCACCTATCGCGAGCTCCATGGCCAGGTCTGCCGCTTGGCCAATGTGTTGAAATCCCGCGGCATCAAGAAGGGCGACCGGGTCACCATCTACATGCCGATGATCCCCGAGGCCGCCTACGCCATGCTGGCCTGCGCCCGCATCGGCGCCGTCCATTCGGTGGTGTTCGGCGGGTTCTCGCCGGACTCCCTGATCGGGCGCATCCGCGGCTGCGAATCCAACGCCATCATCACCGCCGACGAGGGCATCCGCGGCGGCCGCAAGGTCCCCTTGAAGGCCAACACCGACCAGGCCCTGGCCCAATGCCCCGGCGTCGAGACCTGCATCGTGGTGCGGCGCACCGGCGGCGATATCGATTGGGTCGAAGGCCGCGACGTCTGGTACCACGAGGCCATAGACGCAGCGGACGGCGAATGCACGCCCGAGGAAATGAACGCCGAGGACCCGTTGTTCATCCTTTACACCTCGGGCTCCACCGGCCAGCCCAAGGGCGTGCTCCATAGCACCGGCGGCTACATGGTCTACGCCGCCATGACCCACCAATATGTCTTCGATTACCATGACGGCGATGTCTATTGGTGCACCGCCGATGTCGGATGGGTCACCGGCCACAGCTATATCGTCTATGGCCCCCTGGCCAACGGCGCCATCACCCTGATGTTCGAAGGGGTGCCCAACTACCCGGACGCGTCCCGGTTCTGGCAGGTGGTGGACAAGCACAAGGTCAATCTGTTCTACACCGCGCCGACGGCGATCCGCGCCCTGATGCGCGAGGGCGACGGCCCGGTCGAGGCCACCAGCCGGGCATCGTTGCGGCTGTTGGGCACCGTCGGCGAGCCCATCAACCCCGAAGCCTGGCTGTGGTACCACCGCGTCGTCGGCAATGGGCGCTGTCCCATCGTCGACACCTGGTGGCAGACCGAGACCGGCGGCATCCTGATCACGCCGCTGCCGGGCGCGACCGCGCTCAAGCCAGGATCGGCGACGCGGCCGTTCTTCGGTATAAGGCCTGAGATCGTCAACCCTGACGGCGAGCCGATCGAAGGCGAAGGCGCCGGCAATCTTTGCATTACGGAATCGTGGCCCGGGCAGATGCGGACGCTGTTCGGCGACCATCGGCGTTTTATCGAAACCTATTTCTCGCAGTTCCCCGGCAAGTATTTCACCGGCGATGGCTGCCGCCGCGACCAGGACGGCTATTACTGGATTACCGGGCGGGTCGATGACGTCATCAATGTCGCGGGCCACCGCATGGGCACCGCCGAGGTGGAAAGCGCCTTGGTCGCCCACCCCAAGGTCTCGGAAGCTGCCGTGGTCGGCTACCCCCACGAAATCAAGGGCCAGGGCATCTACGCCTATGTCACGCTGGCGGCTGGCATCGAAGCCGACGAAGGGTTGCGCAAGGAGCTGGTGCAGGCGGTGCGCACAGACATCGGCCCGTTCGCGCAGCCCGATCTAATCCAGTGGGCGCCGGGCCTGCCCAAGACCCGCTCGGGCAAGATCATGCGGCGCATCCTGCGCAAGATTGCCGCCGATGATTATGGCGATCTCGGCGACACTTCGACGCTCGCCGACCCGGCGGTGGTCGACGATCTGATCGAGAACCGCATGAACCGTTGAAGGGCGGCGGCAAGGGCCACCGCCGCCCCGATCCGCCTTAATATCCGGCGCGGCCTGAGATTTCAGCCTGGCGGGCGAGGATGTGCTTGGGCCAGTGGCTTTTGATATAGACCAATGAGGCCCGGATCTCGGTGTCGCTCAACACATCGCCGAAACCCCGCATCATCGATTTATATCCCGCACCCGCCAAGGCCGCGGTGCCGTATTTGGTCATGGTGAAAAGCTGGCGGTCGGGATGGTGCCAGGTGTGGCCGCTGGCGTCATGGGGCGGCGCCGGCAGCATGCCGTTAGGAAGGCGCTGGCGCCAGTTGGGCTGGCCCTCGAGATTGACGCCATGGCACGAAGCGCATTGGGCGTCATAGACCTTCTTGCCAAGGGCGAGTTGTACCCCGCCGACGATGCCAGGCGCGGACAGCCATGCCAGGCCCCACCACAGGATGGCGGAGAGCCCGGCGGCAACTATGACGACAATCGCGCCCCGTCTCAGCCACAATGCGCGCCTTACACCTGGTGCCGGTGCCGCCACGAAGATTCCCCTTATCCCTGAACCAGGGCGAAGATATGGAGAACCAGGCGGGGCCCGTCAATGGGTTCCGTCGGAATGCTGTGGGGGGTCTTAAATCAGGGGCACCAGGGTTTACGCCCGGCGCCGTTGTAGGGCCGGCCCAGGCCGGCCGCCATCAACACTGCAGCCAAGTCCTCGCCGCTGGCGAGCTCGACCCGGGCGACGACGCGGCCGGCGAATTTGCCGTAGCGAATGCGCCTCAGCTTGATATCCCGGTCCCCGACCTTGGCGGCGACCAGGGCCCGGGCGCGGCGTGCCAGGGTGGTCTCAAAGTCGCAACGGCCGCGCAGCTCGGGGGTGTCGATGCCGCCGAGCCGGACCTGGATCTCGATCTGCTGGTCGATCCACACCCGGGCGCGGACGACGATGGTGTCACCGTCGATCACCCGCAGCACCCGCGCCGGCACCGGCCCAGGAAGCTCTGCGCGCCCGGCAACGGCATGGGACGGCGCCATGAGGACAGCGGTAGCACCTGCCACAAGACCGGTCGCGATGATGTGGGAAATCCTGATCAATGCTTTCGACCCATGGGTTGAGCTTAAGAGCGAGGGACAACGGCCGGGTTTCGGGGCCAATCCGCCGTGGCCGGATCAACAATCAAAAGTAGTATTTCTTATCCTACAGCTACCGTTGATTGTCAATTGCCGCGATCGACAAAACCCGGATTGATCCAGGGTGCCGCGCTTATCACCCGGAATTCGGGTCTAGAAGTCGCTGCAGCGGCCCTTGTGTTGCCAATCGCCGTACCGCGTCGGATCGGGACCCTCGGCGCCGCCAATCTCCCGCGGGGGGGGCTTCACCGCAGCCGGCGGCTTAGGTGTTTTGGCCTTGTCCTTGCCCTTAGTGGCGGCCTTTTTGTTGCCCATATTGGCGCTTGGATTTTTTGCCCGGCCCTGGAGGGGCCACAATTGTAAGGCCATATACGTCCTCCTTGTATCTTGAAGCGGGCGCATCTTGTAGCGGACGCTATGGTATGTATGTAAGCAGCACCCCCGGGGTTTTCATCTTTTGAGTCAACCTGTGCCATGAACCAGTTGCGCACCTTCGTCCTTCTTGCCGGCCTCACCGGGTTGTTCCTCGCCATCGGCTATATGCTCGCCGGCGAGGGCGGCATCATCATCGCCTTCGCCATCGCCCTGGCGATGAACCTGTTCGCCTATTGGAATTCCGACAAGATGGTGCTCCGGATGTATGGCGCGAGGCGCGTCGGCGCCGATGATGAGCCGGGGCTTCATGGCATCGTCGAACAGCTGGCGATGCGTGCCGAATTGCCGATGCCGGCGGTCTATATCATC
Source organism: Alphaproteobacteria bacterium (assembly GCA_036448135.1). GTDB lineage: Bacteria > Pseudomonadota > Alphaproteobacteria > SMXQ01 > SMXQ01 > JAZFWG01. The sequence continues at coordinate 859 of JAZFWG010000104.1, read as the reverse complement.
GAAGGCGATCAGCCCAACGCCTTCGCCACCGGGCGCGACCCCGCCCACGCCGCCGTCGCCGTTTCCACCGGGTTGATGGCGCGGCTCGACCATGAAGAGATCGCAGGCGTACTCGCCCACGAGCTCGCCCATGTGCGCAACCGCGACACCCTGGTCATGACCATCACCGCCACGCTCGCCGGCGCCATCGGCATGCTGGCCAATTTCGCCCTGTTCTTCGGCCACAACCGCAACAACCCCTTGGGCCTTGTCGGCACCATTTTGATCATGATCCTGGCGCCGTTGGCTGCGATGGTTGTGCAGATGGCGATCTCGCGCACACGGGAATTCCGCGCCGACCGCATCGGTGCCGAGATCTGCGGCCACCCCTTGTGGCTGGCCTCCGCCCTGGCGAAGATCGAGGCCGCGGCCTCCCATATTGACAACGCCGAAGCCGAACACAACCCGGCGACGGCCCATATGTTCATCATCAACCCCTTGCATGGCGGCGGCATGGCGCGGTTGTTCTCATCCCACCCGGCGACGGCGGAGCGGGTGCGGCGGCTGCGCGAGATTGCGGGCGCCACCGGTCCCTGGGGCTGATCGCCAAGACACACCCCGCGGCGCCGTCGAGAAAAACTGAATCTGGAGGAAAGAAAAAAATTGACAGCGGCGAAGGTTTTGATTCTACTCCCGAAAAATCGGGTGGTGACGGCCCCTAGTGGTGGAACTCCTACCTTAGTAGGAGAATACTAGTTGCGTAGGCCTCGAACGCCAATGAGCACTGACATGCTCAAAACGCCCGAACCTTCTACGGATGTATTGTCTTACATACACCGTTTTAGGTTTTAAAAAAGCCATCGGCTCCTCCATTGTTGAA
>JAZFWG010000103.1:0-11678 GCA_036448135.1 Alphaproteobacteria bacterium | reverse complement strand
CATGGGCAGATTCACGGTTTTTTTCTACAAAAATAATTATTTATAATCAATGGGTTAAAATAAAATTGCAGAAAAAGAATTGACGGATTCACATTTTAAATTACATATGCAAATTAAGCAGTAATTGCTTGGGCCCTATCAGAAAATTCATTTTGCGTTATTTTTATTAATTATTTGTTAGGGATTTCAGCTTTTATTGCGCACGCCCATTGTCGATAAATGGCTGTGGGTATATTCGTACTCAGGTGCTTATGCGTAAAAGTTTTTATCATGATGAAAACGTTTTAATGGAGTGAACAATGGCTGCTGCTATCAGGAGGAAATCTAAGTCCTCCCCAACCAAGGAGCGGACCGCTAAAAAGCGGGTCGCTAAGAAGTCGACCGCCAAGAAGCGGCCGGCTACAAAGCGCGTTGCCAAGAAGTCGACGGCCAAGCGCAAGCCCGCGAAGAAGCGGGTTGCCAAGAAGTCGACGGCCAAGCGCAAGCCGGCGAAGAAGCGGGTTGCCAAGAAGTCGACGGCCAAGCGCAAGCCGGCCAAGCGCCGGGGTGCCAAGTAGTCGACGGCCAAGAAGATTTCCGGTGCCCGCAAATGGATGTCCTCGCGGACGGCCATGGCGCGCCGTAAGCTCAACCGTACGGCTCGCCGGCGGCATGGGTAATCTCGCCGTGATTTAGTATTTTGCGATTGTGTAGAGTTGGGGGGCCTCCGGGCCCCCCTTCCTTATGGCAATATGCCTATTGTCCAGGCCGCAATTTTCGAGTTTCTAGGCCGCGGATTTTTCCAACAGATTGATCCCCCCGAAACGCTCGCGCCACCGGCGGACGACCTCCTTGTTGAAGACATTGTCGGGAACCTCACCGCCAATCGCGGTCAGCACCGACCGGGTGGCCCAGCGCACCCCCGGCCTGAGGCCGCTGCCCAGGTTGGATGACACCATATGGGGCGACAGCAACACCTTATGGCCGAGATCGAGGATGGGCGAGCCCTCGGGCAGGGGCTCGTCCTCGAACACGTCGAGGGCGGCAGACGTGATGGTGCCATTGTTCAGGGCCTCGACCAGGGCGACCTGGTCGATCACCCGGCCGCGCGAGGTGTTGATCAGGGACGCCGTCGGCTTCATCTTGGCGAGCTGGTCACGGCCGATCATGTGGGTGGTTTCGGACGTCAACACCACATGGAGGCTGACGATATCGGATTCCGCCAGCAAGGTATCGAAATCGACCTGCTCCACATTGTGGAGGACGAAGCGGTCCAAATCCTGATAGGGGTCATAGGCGAGGAGGCGGACCCGCCACGGCGCCAACATATCGGCGACCCGGCTGGCAATGCGCCCAAGCCCGACGAACCCGATGGTGATGCCGGGATAGCCGTCATGGCGGCGGCCGAAAAAGGTGCCCTGGTGATCCAAATCCCGCCATTGGCCGCCTTTCACGCGCTCGTCCTTTTCCCGGATCTTTTTCGTCAGGGCCAGCATCATGGCCATGGTGCCCTCGGCGACCCCGCCCCAATTGGATTCGGTCGGCGCGTGGGTGACGAGAATGCCGAGATCCGTCGCCGCCTCCACGTCCACGTCATCGACGCCGATGGTGGTCTTGGCGACGATGCGGAGATCCGGCGAGACCTCCATGATGCGCCGGCTGATCGGGCTCGACCGGATCGAGGTCCCGGTCAGCGCCACGGCGCCTTCGGCCATGACGCACATGGTGTCTTCGTTGTCGCCCTGGGGCGTATGCCATGACGCCTCGCCGAGGGCGAGTTCGCAACCGGCATCGGTGAGGGTGTTCTGGGACTCACCGGAATTGTCGGCGGGGGCAAAGATGAAAACCTTGGGCTGGGGCATCGGGCTCTCCCTATCTGACTTTATCGATCCCCATGCGTGGTGCTTGGAACCGGGGGGCATGGGTTTTCGTTACACCGGCAATAATGTCCGCAAACCCCCCGCAGGGACAAGTCCGTTCGTTACCCCCTTATAAAATACGGATTTTAAAGGGAAAATTCAGTTATCGCGGCGGCGTTCGATCTCGACGCCGACGGCGCGGGCGTTGGCGTAGACCTCGAGCTTCTCGATCCGGACCCGGACCTTTTCGACGCGGCGGTCCTCGAAGCAGAGTTGCGCAATGTTCTCGGCCAAGGTCTCGACCAGATTGACATGGCCGCGGCCAAGCAGGCTTTCGATCCCCGACACCACCTCTTCGTAGGACACCACCTTGGTGATGTCGTCGTCGATGGCGATCTGGCCGTCGCGGACCCAGAGATCGACATCGATGCGCACGCGCTGGGGGGCGTCATGTTCGTGGGCGTGGACGCCGACCCGGCAGGCGAGTTCCAGGCCGTGGATGAAGATCCGGTAGAGCGCCTGGGCGCCGGCTTCGGCGCCGCCATCGGCGGGGCGTTCGACGATGATCTCGGTCACTGGCACGGCACCCCTAGGGTCCGGACTCATAAACGGTTGTGGTGCTGGCGGCCCACGGATCGTTTCCGGCTAGGCGCAAAAAGCGCTGTAGTGTCCGCCACTTCAAGCTTTTTGCAACGACGTCCGGTGACGATCCGTGGGCCGTCCTTTTGGGATTTGCCGGGAATGCCCCGGTTTCGCGTCGCGCGTCCCTGAATATACCTGGGAATATGCCCAGCATGTCCTGCGTCCTCGCTCCTAAAACCGGGGCATTCCCGGCAAACCAGCGCCATAACCCTTTATGAGTCCGAAACCGGGCCAACCGCGGCAATGCGCCCATCACAGACCGCCAAATCGCCCTCGAATAGCGGGCTGCCCTTGCCGTCGGCGATGGTGCCGCCGCGGATGATGAGATCATATGCCATGTTGTTTGCTTCCCTTGCCGGGACTGCCGGCGCCGCGCGAATCCCGCCTAAGCCATTGAAAATTTTGGTGCCCCCAGAGAGACTCGAACTCTCACTCCCTTGCGGGAACTGGATTTTGAGTCCAGCGCGTCTACCAATTCCGCCACAGGGGCCGGGACAGAAATCTTGGGGCCAATCATAGCCCCGGGCCCCCGCTGGTCAAGAGAGCCGGTCAGTGGGGCGGTTGCGCGACGGTCACCACATTGCGGTGGCGTGGTCCCGTGTTTGTGCTACAACCCGGCCATGGCCAGAAACCCCGCCAGGAAGAACAAAGCCAAATACGACCCCGCCGCCCTTCGCGGCTGGCACGCGCATATCTATTACGCTCCCTCCAGCAAGAAGACCGCGGCGAAGCTGCGCAGCGCCATCGAGGACAATTTCGACACCCGGGTCGGGCGCTGGCATGACGAGGCGGTGGGCCCCCACCCCATCTCCATGTATCAGATCGCCTTCGGGGCCGAGCTGTTCTCGGATTTCGTGCCGTGGCTGGCGCTCAACCGTGAGGGACTGACGATCCTGCTCCATCCCGAATCCACTGGCGACCACCTTGCCGACCACACCGAACATTCGCTGTGGATGGGCAAGGTTCTGAGGCTCAACCTCAAGCAATTCGAGTAATGCTGCGGCGCATCTACGACTGGACCATGGGCCTAGCCGGCCACCGCCACGCATTGCCGGCGCTCGGCCTCGTCTCTTTCATCGAAAGTTCGGTGTTTCCCGTGCCGCCCGACGTCATGATCATACCCATGGTGCTGGCCAACCGCGCCCGCGCCTGGTTGATCGCCGGGGTCACCACCGTCACCTCGGTCTTGGGTGGGCTCGCCGGATACGCCATCGGCGCCTTTCTGTTCGAATCGGTGGGCAGGCCCTTGCTGGCGTTCTATGGCTATGGCGAACAGTTCGCCCGTTTCCAGGATCAATATAACGAATGGGGGGCGTGGATCGTCGCCCTCGCCGGCGTCACGCCTTTTCCCTTCAAGGTCATCACCATCGCCAGTGGCGTCACCGGTCTTGACCTGGCGACCTTCACCGTCGCGGCGCTGCTCGCGCGCGGGGCGCGCTTTTACATCGAGGCGGCGCTGTTGTGGAAGTTCGGCCCGCCGATCCGCGATTTCATCGAGAACAATCTGGCGGTGCTGACGACGATCTTCTTCGCCCTGTTGTTCGGCGGCTTCGTGGCCGTCAAGTATCTGGTGTGAGCCCCGGGGTGTCATGACCAGCCCCCCCACTTCCCACCCCTTAAGTTGGCTTGATGCCCTGCTGTTCTCGCCCCGCGCCGTGTTCGCCGTCCTGTTCAGCGCCAGTGTCGCGATCCTGGGGACGGCGCTGGCGTCGCAATATTGGGGTGGCCTGGCGCCCTGTGTGCTGTGCATCGCCCAGCGTTACCCCTATGCCATCGTCATCGGCCTTGGCGGTGTCGGCTTCGGGCTTGCGCGCCAGGCCCGCGTGGCACCCACGATATTCACCGTCCTCGCCGGGTTGGCGGCGCTGGTGTTGTTCGTCAATGCCGGCATCGCCGTCTATCATGTCGGCGTCGAGCAGCAGTGGTGGGCGGGCTCCGCCGGGTGCACCGGCGCCACCGGCGCTGCCACCGTCGAGGCCATGCGCGCCCAGATCCTGAGCGCCCCCATCGTGCGCTGCGACGAGGTCGCCTGGTCCCTGTTCGGCATCTCCATGGCCGGCTATAATGTCGTCGCCTCGGCCGGCCTCGGCGCCTTCACCGCCGCCGCTGCCTTCCGCCTCATGAACCCAATAGTGAGGGCATGAGACCATGACCAGCCATAAACCATCGCCTCCCGGCACCGCTGCGGCCGATGAGCGCACCGCCCGCATGATCCGGGTCGATCATGCCGGCGAATATGGCGCGGTGCGCATCTATCAGGGTCAGCTCGCCGTCCTCGGCAAGGACATGGCCAGAGACCCCGAAGCCGCCCGTGCCCATGCCGCCATCACCGATATGGTGGACAAGGAACGGCGCCATCTCGAGGCCTTCGAGGACATGATCACCGCGCGCCGGGTGCGGCCGACGGCGCTGTCGCCCCTGTGGCATGCCGCCGGCTTCGCCCTCGGCGCCGGCACCGCGCTATTGGGGACCAAGGCGGCCATGGTCTGCACCACCGCCGTCGAGGAGGTCATCGAGGAACATTACGCGGGCCAATTGGCTGACCTCGGCGGCGACGATCCGGAACTCGCCGCCATGGTCGAGGAATTCCGCGACGATGAGATCGCCCATGGCGCCGTCGCCCGCGACTTCGATGCCGGCGGCGAAGACGGTGCGGCGGCGAAAGCGCCTGGCCCCTATGACGCGCTGGCAGGCGTCATCAAGGCGGGCTCACGGCTCGCCATCTGGCTTTCGACCCGAATATAGCTTTCGCAATTTTGTTTGCGGTTAGCCTAGGGTCCGGACCCTAGTAGGGATCGAGCTCGGTATCCCAATAGAGAAAGTCGCGCCAGCTTTGGTGCAGGTAGTTGGGCGGGTAGGCGCGGCCGTTGTTCTGGAGCTGATGGGACGTGGGCTGATGGGGCAGGGTCCGCGGGAACATATGGCAGTGCCCGGCCCTCTTGCCGCCCTTGCGCAGATTGCACGGCGCGCACGCGGCGACCACGTTGGTCCACACCGTGGCGCCGCCCTGGGACTTGGGCACCACATGGTCGAAGGTCAGATCCTCGGCGGCGGCGAGGACACCGCAATACTGGCAGGTGAAGCGGTCGCGCAGGAACACGTTGAACCGGGTGAAGGCGGGCCGGCGCGTCGCCGGGATGTAGAATTTCAGCGCCACCACACTGGGCAGCTGCATGGTCAGGGACGGCGAATGCACCGCGAGGTCATATTCCGAGACGATGTTGACACGGTCGAGGAACACCGCCTTGATCGCCTCCTGCCATGGCCACAGCGACAGCGGGAAGTAGCTCAAGGGCCGGAAGTCGGCGTTGAGCACCAGGGCCTGGGAACTGTCGAGATTGGCAAGCAAACTCTATCCTTCCCGCGTGAAAATTTTTCTCGGGCGTCGGCTCGGCGTGCATCATAGCGGCAAAACGTGAATAAGATCAAACGATTCAATATGTTGCCATTTGCGGCTATGGTTGGGTGGAGAACGCCGCGGCCAGGAAGGCGCCGCCGAGCCCAAGGCCCTCATCGTCGATGCCGTGGCCGAGCCCGGGACGCACATGGGCGGTGACCGCAACGTCTGCCGCGCGCAGGCTCTCGACGGTGTCATGGTGGCGTTCCACCGGCACCACGTCATCACCATCGCCGTGGACCAGCATCACCGGCGGGCGTGAGCGAAACGCCCCCGCTGCCGCCTCGGGCCCGGCCAGCGCCCCGGAATAGCCCACCAGGGCGGCCACCGGCCGGGCGCGGGTCAGCGCCACGTGAAGCGCCATCATGGTGCCCTGGGAAAACCCCACCAGGGCGAGGGCGCCCTCATCTAGGCCGAGTTGCGCAAGGGCTGCGTCGATGAAGCGGGTGAGCACCGGCGCGGCGCCTGCGATCCCGGCGGAGACCAGCTCCGGTGTCCGGTCCATCAGCGAGAACCATTGGCGGCCGAACGGCGCCATGTCGTAAGGCTCGGGCCCGTCGGGCGAGAGGAAGAGCGCGCCGGGCAATTGCTGCGCCCAATGGGGGGCAAGGCCGATGAGATCATTGCCGTCGGCGCCGACGCCATGGAGCAGAATCACCAACTGGCGGGGATCGCCGCCGTCAAGGGGCCCGAAGGTGGGGCCGGACAATTGCGCTACATCTTGGTCTGCCATTCCTGATACTGCCCGGAGGGTCTCTTGATATCCAATCGCCACGGTGGCTTGACGGCGCCCATGGCCCGCGCCAGATTGAGCCGCCATGACCCTATCCGCCCCGCCCGCCAAGAACCAGTCCCAATGCGCCGACGGCACCGGTGAGCTGATGGCCCGCATCACCGACGCTTGCGCCGAGGCCCTGGGCGCGGCGGAGGCATATCTCGACGCCGCCAAGCGGGCGGTGAGCCAAGCCGTCCGCGGCCAGGACGTGGGCTTCGACCACAACCAGTTCGCGCTCCATGGCTATGCCTGGCTTGCCACCTATGTCGCAGCACTCAGCCAGATGCTGGCCTGGGCCCGCCGCCTTGAGGCCACCGACAAGCTGGGCGAGCTCGAGGCCCTGATGCTGCAGGCGGCGTTCGGCGAATATCTCGCCCAGATGGCGGGCGGCATTGCCCTCGCCCAGGGTGAAATCGTGCGTCCCGCCGATCTCGGCCTCGACGCCGGGGCGCTGGAGGTGCTGGGGACCGGCGCCGCCGCCACCCTGGCCAGGACCGGCAACTCGGCCCCGGTGCGCGACCGCATCGCCCGGCTCATCGCTGACGGCGCCTTCGGCGCGGTGGGCCATAGCGACGACACATTGGAGCTCGTCCGGGATCAGTTCCGCCGCTTCGCCAATGAACGCCTTAAGCCCTACGCCCAGGACTGGCATTTGCGCGATGCCTTGATCCCCATGGAGGTGATCGACGACATGGCGGCATTGGGGGTGTTCGGCCTCACCGTGCCCGAGGCCCATGGCGGCCACGGCATGAGCCGCGAGGCGCTTGTGGTGGTCACCGAGGAGCTGTCGCGCGGCTATCTCGGCGCCGGGTCCCTGGGCACCCGGTCGGAAATCGCCGCCGAGTTGATTGCCCAGGGCGGCACCGAGGACCAGAAGGCGCGTTTCCTTCCCGGCATCGCCTCGGGCGCCATCATCCCCACCGCCGTCTTCACCGAACCGGACGCCGGGTCCGATCTTGGCGCCATCAAGACCCGCGCCGAACGCAAGCGTGGCACGGACACATATGCCATCACCGGCGCCAAGACCTGGACCACCCACGGCGCGCGCTCGGATCTGATGACGCTGTTGGCGCGCACCGATGGCGCGGCGGAAGGCTATCGCGGGCTTTCCATGTTCTTAGGCGTCAAGCCCCGGGGCACCGACGCCGACCCGTTCCCGGCCAAGGGCATGAGCGGCTCGGAGATCAAGGTGCTGGGCTATCGCGGCATGAAGGAATACGAGATCGCCTTCGACGGCTTCGAGATCGAGGCCGGGAATCTGTTGGGCGGCGTCGAGGGCCAGGGCTTCCGCCAACTCATGCGGACCTTCGAATCGGCGCGCATCCATACCGCGGCGCGGGCCACCGGCGTCGCCCAGGACGCCCTGGAACAAGCCACCGCCTATGCCCATGAGCGCCGCCAGTTCGGCCAGCCCATCGCCCAATTCCAGCGTGTCGGCGGCAAGCTCGCCTGGATGGCGACAGAAACCATGATCGCGCGCCAGCTCAGCCATTTCGCCGCCCGCGAGAAGGATTCCGGCAGGCGCTGCGACATCGAGGCGGGCATGGCCAAGCTGCTGGCGGCCCGCGTCGCCTGGGCCAACGCCGACAACGCGGTGCAGATCTTCGGCGGCAACGGCTATGCGGTGGAGACCCCGGTGAGCCGGCTGTTGCTCGACGCGCGCATCCTCAACATCTTCGAGGGTGCCGCCGAGATCCAGGCCCACATCATCGCGCGGGGGCTGCTGGAGGGCCGCAACTGAGGGCCCAATTGAAGGCCGCCGCAGTGATCTGTGCTATAGATCGCTGTCAACAACGGTGACGGCACCATGGTGCGGCTCGATAAAATATTCACCAAGGGCGGCGATCAGGGCATGACATCCCTGGGCGACGGCAAGCGCATGGCCAAATCCGATCTCCTGATCCATGCCATCGGCGACGTCGACGAAGCCAACGCCGCCATCGGCGTGGCGCGGCTCACCAGTACCGAGGCGGCCGACGCCGCGCTCAGGCGCATCCAGAATGATCTTTTCGACCTCGGCGCCGATCTCAGCGTGCCGCCTTTGGGCGCCGATGGAGAGACGGACGAGAAGCTCCGCATCGTCGAAAGCCAGATCAGCCGCCTCGAGCAAGAGATCGAAGATTTCAACATATCCCTCAGCCCTTTGAAATCTTTCATACTTCCAGGCGGGGTGCCGGCTGCGGCCCATCTGCACCTGGCCCGCACCATCACCCGGCGCGCCGAGCGCCTGGTCGCCGAGCTGACGCAAAGCCAGGATATCAACCCCCTGATCCTGGTCTATCTCAACCGGCTGTCGGACCATCTGTTCGTGCTGGCGCGCGTGCTCAACCACAAGGGCGAGGGCGACGAGCTGTGGCGGCCCGCCGGCAACCGCTAGGGCTGATACAAACATGACCGAGCCCCCGCGGCGGCCTTGACAGCGCCCGCGCCCGGCCCCAAAACATCCCTTCCCATCACTGCTCAGCGGATAGCTCATGAAGATCCTGGTCCCCGTCAAACGGGTCATCGACGCCAATGTCCGGGTTCGCGTCAAAACCGACGAAACCGGCGTCGAGACCACCAATGTCAAGATGGCGATGAACCCGTTCGACGAAATCGCCATCGAGGAGGCGGTGCGCCTGGCCGAGGCCGGCACCGCGTCGGAAATCGTCGCCGTCTCGTGCGGGGCGCAGTCCTGCCAGGAAACCATCCGCACCGCGCTGGCCATGGGGGCGCACCGGGGCATCCATGTGGTTTGCGATAGCGAACTGGAACCCCTGGCGGTGGCCAAGCTGTTGGGTGCCATTGTCGAACGTGAATCCCCCGATCTGGTGATCACCGGCAAGCAGGCCATCGATGATGACTGCAACCAGACCGGCCAGATGCTGGCGGCGCTGCTGGGCTGGGCCCAGGGCACCTTCGTCTCCAAACTGACCTTGAGCGATGGCGCGGTGGAGGTCACCCGCGAGGTCGATGGCGGCCTCGAGACCCTGACCCTCAAGACCCCGGCGGTGCTCACCACCGATCTTCGCCTCAACGTGCCGCGCTATGCATCGCTGCCCAATATCATGAAGGCCAAGCAGAAGCCCATCGATGCCACCACCCCCGATGAGCTCGGCGTTGATGTCACGCCCCGGCTCAAGACCCTCAAGGTCGTGGAACCCCAGACCCGCACCGCCGGCGTCAAGGTCGAGACCGCCGCCGAGCTGGTGGACAAGCTTCACAACGAAGCAGGGGTGATCTAATGGCCGTCCTCGTCCTCGCCGAACATGACAACGCTGCCATCGCGCCTGCGACCCGGAGCGTGGTAACCGCGGCCAAGGCGATCGCCGGCCATGGCGGCGGCGATATCACCGTTCTGGTGGCGGGAGAGAATTGCGCCGCCGCCGCCGAGGCCGCCGCCGCCATCGACGGCGTCGCCAAGGTCCTGGTGGCGGATGACGCCATCTACAAAACCCCTCTGGCCGAGAACCTGGCCCTGTTGGTCCAGGGTCTTGGCGGCGATTACGGCCACATCCTGGCGCCGGCCACCACCTTCGGCAAGAACGTGCTGCCGCGCATCGCCGCCCTGCTCGATGTCCAGCAGATTTCGGACATCACCGAGGTGGTCGCGGCGGACACCTTCGTGCGCCCGATCTATGCCGGCAACGCCATGGCCTGGGTGCAATCCCTCGATCGGGTCCGGGTCATCACCGTCCGCGGCACCGCGTTCGAGAAGGCCGCCGATGGCGGTGGCGAGGCTGAAATCGAGGCCATTGGCGGCGCCGGCGATGCCGGGCTGGCGCAATTCGTCGGCGCCGAGCTCAGCGCCTCGGAGCGCCCGGAACTAACCAATGCCGGCATCATCGTCTCCGGCGGACGCGGCCTGCAGAACGCCGAGAACTTCCACATGCTCGAGGACCTGGCCGACCGGCTCAATGCCGCCATCGGCGCGTCGCGCGCCGCCGTCGATGCCGGTTTCGTCCCCAACGACTATCAGGTCGGCCAGACCGGCAAGATCGTCGCCCCCGAGCTCTATATCGCCATTGGCATCTCCGGCGCGATCCAGCATCTTGCCGGCATGAAGGATTCGAAGGTGATCGTCGCCATCAACAAGGACGAGGACGCGCCGATCTTCCAGATCGCCGATTATGGCTTCGTCGGCGATCTGTTCGAGTTCCTCCCCGAATTCACGGCGGAACTGGACAAACTTAAAGGATCCTGACCATGGTCGAGACCGTGGGGATCGTCGGCGCGGGACAGATGGGAAGCGGCATCGCCCATGTCTTGGCCCTCCATGGGTTCAAGGTTGTCCTGGTCGACATCGACCAGGGCGGCCTCGACCGTGGGCTTGAATCGATCTCCCGCAATCTCGAGCGCCAGGTCGCCAAGGACGCCATCACCACCGCCGACAAGGATGCCGCGCTCGCACTCATCACCACCGGCGCCGACTATGGCGTACTCAGTGGCTGTGATCTGGTCATCGAGGCGGTGACCGAGGACGAGGCCGCCAAATGCGCGGTCTATGAAAAGCTCACGCCCAATCTCGGGCCCGATACCATCCTTGCCACCAACACGTCATCGATCTCGATCACCCGGCTGGCGGCGGCCAGCGGGCGTCCCGGCAAGTTCATGGGCATGCATTTCATGAATCCGGTGCCGGTGATGACGATGTTTTCGGGTTTCAGGTCCTGATGGATCATTTCGTCGCGATGGAACGCCCTCAGGCCTATGGCGATCTGTTCGACGATGCCGCGGGTCATCGGGAGGTCCTGTTGGGGATGGTCGTCCATCCACTGGCGCAAGGTCTGGCCCTCGACATATTCGGTGACACTGTAGAGGAACTGCCGGCGCTGTTTGGGCGGGATCACCTTCAGCACGTGTGGGCTGTCGAGGCGGCGGCCAATCCATTCCTCGCGGGTGAATTGCTCTATATAGGCGGCGTCGTCCTCGAAATTGACCGACGGGGTCTTGATCACCACATTGGCGCCTTTGGCGCGGGTAGCCAAGTGCAGAAGCTGGAATGTGGTTGCTGCGGATACACCACCACGCGCTCAGGATAAAACTA
>JAZFWG010000102.1:0-13727 GCA_036448135.1 Alphaproteobacteria bacterium | reverse complement strand
ATGGCATGCCTGCGGCGAACCATCAGGGCAAGCCGAAGGGGGCAACCGGGATGAGATACTAGTTTCGAGATGGTTAATATGTGGTTGAGAAATGCCCGCCGGGTGCGGGACGTGGTCAAAAAACTGGGGCGGTGTAGGCCGCGATCCACTATGGGCGAATGTAACATATCCCGCTAACTCGAGATCACCGTGAACGGCCCTGGTCGACGGTCCTGGGGCTCGATGGTGGCGCCGCTCATCCGCGGCGGGTCCGGCGTCAGCACGGTGTTTCGCGCAGGGCGGGTCACGTCGGGGCCCGGGTGATCCAGGGTGTAATGGAGGCCCCGGCTCTCGGACCGCTTCTGGGCCGAGCGGATGATGAGATCGGCGACCACGGCAAGGTTGCGCAACTCCAACAGATCCGCGGTGACCTGGAAATTGGCATAATAGTCCTGGATTTCCCGCATCAGCAGATCGATGCGGTGTTTTGCGCGCTCGAGCCGCTTGCCGGTGCGCACGATGCCGACATAGTCCCACATGAAGCGCCGAAGCTCGTCCCAGTTGTGGGACACCACGATTTCCTCATCGGGTTCGCGCACCCAGGATTCGTCCCACGCCGGCGGCGCGTCGGGGGTGGGGATGGCGTCAAGGGTGGCCGAGATGTCGCCGCCCGCGGCTTGGGCGAACACCAGGCATTCAAGCAGCGAATTCGATGCCAGCCGGTTGGCGCCGTGAAGGCCGGTGAAGGCGCACTCGCCGATCGCATAAAGACCTTCGATATCGGTGCGGGCGCGCTTATCGGTGATGATGCCGCCGCAGGTGTAATGGGCCGCGGGCACCACCGGTAGGGGCTCGGTGGTGATGTCGAGCCCGAGTTCCAGGCAGCGCCGGTGGATCGTGGGGAAATGGCTTCGGATGAAATCGGCGGGTTTGTGGCTGATGTCGAGATAGACATTGTCGATGCCATGGCGCTTCATCTCATAGTCGATGGCGCGGGCGACGATGTCGCGGGGCGCGAGCTCGGCCTGGGGGTCGAAGCGGTCCATGAAGCGCGAGCCGTCGGGCAGCAACAGCCGGCCGCCTTCGCCGCGCACCGCCTCGGTGATGAGGAAGGACCCGGCCTTGGGGTGGTAAAGGCAGGTGGGGTGGAACTGGGTGAACTCCATGTTGGCGATGCGGCAGCCGGCACGCCAGGCCATGGCGATGCCGTCGCCGGTCGCGCCCGGCGGGTTGGAGGTATAGAGATAGGCCTTGCTGGCGCCACCGGTGGCCAGCACCACGACGCGGGCGCGGAACAGATCGATCCGGCCCCGGTTGCGGTCAAGGGCATAGACCCCGACGCAGCGGCGCCCGCCACCCGGGCCATCGGGGCGGACAACCAAATCGATCGCCATGTGATCTTCGAAGATGTCGGCATTGCCGCGTGCGCTTAGCTGGTCTTCGAGGCAGGCCTGGACGGCGCGGCCGGTGGCGTCGGCGGCGTGGACGATGCGGCGGTGGCTGTGGCCGGCTTCGCGGTTGAGATGGAGCGGCCCGGCGCCGTCCTCATGGGTGAGCCGGATGCCGTAGGATTCGAGCTTGCCGATGACCTTAGGCCCGCTCTCGACCACATGGCGGACGATTTCGGGGTCGCACAATCCGGCGCCGGCCTTGATGGTGTCTTGGATGTGGGATTCGAAGGAATCACTGTTGCCAAGCACGGTGGCGATGCCGCCTTGGGCCCAGTTGGTGGCGCCCTGGTCGAGCCTGCGCTTTGAAAAGACGGCGATGCGGGCCTCATGGGGCATCTCCAGGGCGGCACCAAGCCCGGCGGCGCCGCCGCCGAGGATGATGATGTCGTGGCTGAAATCCTCAGTGCTCATGGCTGGGCTCCCCGTGCCATGGCGGCGCGCCTCGGCGGTGCCGCAGGTGCGGCGATTTCCAGGATCAGCTTCTTGAGGATGGCCTTGGCGAAGGATTGGCGGTCCTTGGCCTTGATCACGAAGGAGCCCGGCCCGCCGGTCACCGCTTCGCGGTAATAAAGATCGAGCTCGGGCATCGATGGCCGCTCGATCACCAGGCCGTTGACGGTGATGGCCTTGGCCACCGCCATGTCGCGGGCGAATTCGACCGCAAGCTCGCCTGTGGTGTTGGGGCCGTCGCCGGAGACGTCGATGACCCGGCGGGTGCCCTCGAAGCCGTTGCGGTCGATCGACATCGCGGCCAGGGCGATGGCGTCGCCGATGGCGTTGCCGCCGGAGCAGAACATGAGCGGCTGGGCCAGCACCCGGTTGCCGAAGTCGCGGGCCTCGGCGGCGTTGGCGATGCGCATCCACGGTACGCCAAGCCGTTCGCAGCCGTCGGCGGCGAACTCGATATAGCTGACGGCGATGGCGCGCAGGATGCCACGGGAAATCGCGGCCTGTATCCGTGGATTGATCAGCGCGCCGGCATAGCCCTGGCGCTGCAGGCGGGTTTCCTCTTCGTCGATGCTGCCCGAGGCGTCGACCACGAAGGCGAGTTCGAGATCCACCGGCACCGGCTGACTTTCGGCCGCATGGCCCCCCACCGGTGCGGCGAACAGCGCCACCGCGAGAACCGACGCCAGCAGGTTGTGTTTATTGCGGTCCGCCAATGGCTCTGCCTTTATGAGTCCACGCCCTAGTCCTTGGCCCAGCGGGCGGCGCGGTCGTCGTCGGCGGCGCGGGCCTCGACCCAATCGGTTCCCGATGGGGTCTCTTCCTGTTTCCAGAACGGCGCCTTGGTCTTGAGCCAGTCGATCAGGAACTCGCAGGCTGCGAAGGCATCGCCGCGGTGCGCCGCCGCCGTCACCACCAAGACGATGCGGTCGCCGGCTACGAGGCGGCCATAACGGTGGATGACCAGGCAATCCTCCAACCGCCAGCGCTGCCGTGCTTCGGCCTCGACGCGCTCGATCTCGCGGGCGGTCATGGCCGGGTAGTGCTCCAGGGTCATGGCGCTGACGGCCTCGCCAGTCTTGCGGTCTTCGCCCTTGAAGTCCCTCACCAGCCCGACGAAGCTGACGATGCCGCCGATGCCGCTTTTGCCAAGGCTTAGGCGATTGATCTCATCGCCGACGTCAAAATCTTCCTTTTGCACCCGGATCATTGGCTTATCCCCCGGTCATCGGTGGAAACAGGGCGACTTCATCCGCCGGGCCGACCGGATCGTTGGGGCCGGCGAACTCCTGATTGACGGCAATGCGCACCACCGAAAGATCGGCCAGGGCTTCGGCGTGGCCGGGCCCCCGCGCCTTGAGCCAGTCGACCAGCTCGGCCACCGTGGCGATCGCCTCCGGCGGTGTCACCTCCTCTTCGGCGACGCCGATCTTGGTTCTGAGCCAGGCAAAATACAGAATCTTCATGGCCGTGATGCCGTCTCAATCATCTGATCGCGCAGAGGGGCCCGAGTCTATCACGATCCTTATGGGTGATTTACGGGAAATTTCCGCCCTGAGACACCTGTTCACCGCCAGTTGGCGGACAAATCTCGCGGCCTACCGGGGCGGGCTCGAATGCGCCTTGGCGGGATTGGCCTTGGGCTCGTGGTCATGGCGCCCTGGGGTCTCATCGTCGGTCATGTGTTCCAGGCCCGTGCGCAGATAATCGTAGCCGGTGATCAAGGTCAGTACGGCCGCGATCCACAGGCCGATCTCACCGATTTCCTGGATCGGCGCCCAGACCGGGCCTGCATGGCCGACCAGAAGGAAGCCGATGGCGATCATCTGCAGGGTGGTTTTCCATTTGGCCAGGCGGTTGACCGGCATGCCGACCTGCAATTCGGCGAGAAACTCGCGCAGGCCAGAGACCAGGATTTCCCGGCATAGGATCACCAGGGCCGGCAGCACCGTTAGCCCGGAGATCCGTCCCGCCGCCACCAGCATGAGAATGGTTGCGGCGATCAGAAGCTTGTCGGCCACCGGATCGAGAAAGCGGCCCAGCTTGCTTTGCTGGCGCCAGGTACGGGCGAGATAGCCGTCGAGGAAATCGGTCAGGGACGCCGCCGTGAACAGGATGCAAGCGACCCAATTGGCGACGGGGCTATCGTACCAGATGATGCCGACCAACACCGGAATCACGACGATCCGAGAAAGCGACAACAGGTTCGGCACAGTGGTCAGCATGCCATATACGCGGTTACGGCAACGGAGGCGCGGCTTTGATAAGGGAAATCCATTCTACAGCTTAATCGCCACTATGGAAGTGGTCATAGATTCTTTTCGCGACTTTTGCGCTGATGCCGCCAACTTTTTCGAGATCATTGAGACCGGCCTGGGCGACGGCCCGCGCCGATCCGAAATGATGCAGCAAGGCCTTCTTGCGTTTGGCGCCGATGCTGGTGATGTCATCGAGGACCGAGGTCCCGATGGCCTTCGAGCGCTTGGCCCGGTGGCCGCCGATGGCGAAACGGTGGGCCTCGTCGCGCAGGCGCTGCAGGAAATAAAGCACCGGGTCCCGGGTCGGCAGGGTGAAAGGCTCGCGGCCGGGGACGAAGAATCTTTCCCGGCCGGCGTTGCGGTCCCGGCCCTTGGCGATGGCGGCGAGGGCGACATCGTCGATGCCGAGCTCGACCATCACCTCTGTGGCCACCGTGAGATGTCCGGCGCCGCCGTCGATCAGAACCAGATCGGGCCAGGTTTCGCGTGCCGAGTCTTCCTTGAGGGCGCGGGAGAAACGCCGGTTCAGGACTTGGCGCATCATGGCGTAGTCGTCGCCAGGGCGGACCTCGGCGGTGCCGCGAATGGAGAATTTTCGGTAGGCGTTCTTCTCCAGGCCGTCGGGACCGGCGACGATCATGGCGCCGATGGCGTTGGTGCCGGAGATGTGGCTGTTGTCGTAAACCTCGATACGCCGTGGCGGGGCATCGAGGGCGAAGGTCTCAGCCACGCCCTCAAGCAAGCGCCGTTGCGAGGCGCTCTCGGCGAGACGGCGGCCCAGGGCGGCCTCGGCGTTGGCAAGGCCATTGCGGACCAGGTTGCGCTTGGGTCCCCGTTGCGGATGACTGAGCCGCACCTTGCGTCCGGCGCGTAACGACAGCGCTTCACCGATCAAGCTTTGATTGGCGACGGGGTGGCTGAGCAGGACCAGGGGCGGCGGCGGATGGCTGGCGTAGAATTGTCCGAGGAACGGTTCCAGCACCTCTTCGGCTTCGAGATGGCTGGCGTGGCTCGGGAAATAAGCGCGGTTGCCGAAATTCTGCCCGGCGCGGAAGAAGAACACCTGGATGCAGGTCTGGCCGGCCTCGGAATGGGCGGCGATGACGTCGGCCTCGCCGAGCCCGGCGATGTTGATGTCCTGGCGCGCCTGGATCTGGGTGAGGGCGCGGATGCGGTCGCGGTAGACCGAAGCGGCCTCGTATTCCAGGGCCTCGCTGGCCTTTTCCATACGTTCGCTGAGACGTTGCTGGATGTCGCGGCTGTGGCCTGAGAGGAAGTCGTGCACCTCTGCGACCAGGGCGTCGTAATCCTCATGGGTGATGCGCCCGACGCACGGCGCGGTGCATCTCTTGATCTGGTATTGCAGGCAGGGCCGTGTGCGGCCGGCGAAAATGCTGTCGGAGCACGACCGCAGCGGGAAGGCGCGCTGGAGGATCGCCAGGGTCTGATTGACGGCGCCGGCCGAGGCGAAGGGGCCGAAATATTCGCCTTTGCGGTTGCGCGCGCCGCGATGCTTGGTGATCTGGGGCCAGTCGTTGTCGCCGGTGATCATGATGTAGGGAAAGGATTTGTCATCGCGCAGCAGCACGTTGTAGCGGGGCTTGAGGCGCTTGATCAGGTTGCTTTCGAGCAGCAGCGCCTCGGCCTCGGTGTGGGTGGTGACGATCTCGACGTGTGCGGTGTTGGAAACCACCCGGCGCATGCGCTGGCTTAGCCGATCGGGCCGGGCGTAACTGGAGACCCGGCGGCGCAGGTTCTTGGCCTTGCCGATATAAAGCACATCGCCCGTGGAATTGATCAGACGGTAGATCCCGGGCGATGGCGGCAGGGTCTTGAGCGCCGCCTCGATGACATCGGCCCCGGCCGCCTTGACGTTAACGTCGTTGCCGGTTACGGGCGAGGTTCGGGATGGGGTGGGTGAGGTCATAGGAGCTATTTTGGCAGTCCCGGCATCACCGTCAATGGTCCATTGTTCGGTTCGCGAACCTCCCCGGCGGTGTCGCCATGACAGGGCCGAAAATCGCCGCCGGGAACTATCCACCAAACAGGTGGATAAAACTGTGGAAAAATTCCCTTCTCGGCGGAACCGCCTTAGGGATTCCTTAACAATCACCTAAATGCTCAAAAAATGGGCAATTAAGACAAACCCTTGATTTCATATATATTTCTAAAATCAACACCTACGGCACCAGTTTGAAATTTTTTTTAAGCTTAATTTGCCTTCGCAACCTGTTGCAACGGGGCAACTGTGCACAACTCGCACCGGTCGGGCCTTCCGAATTCGCTGTTTTTTCAGCGCCCCAGGGGTGTGTTCCATAGGTGGCCTGAAAGCGGCATATGACGGCCTATCCTCAATCTTCGGCACCGTTGCCGCGGGCGGCGGACCAGTTGAGATGCTGGCCACTGTCGAGGGCGATCATCTGACCGGTCATGGCCTCGGCCTGGAGGATGAAGCGCACGCCGGCGTAAATTTCCTCAGGTGTGATGGCACGGCCCAGCGGCGTCGCAGCAGATTGGCCGGCGAATTGCTCGGCACTTTGCCGCGCGCTGGGCAGCACCGGGCCCGGCGCGATGCCATTGACGCGGATGCGCGGCGCCAGCGCCAGGGCCAGGGTCCGGGTCAGGGACCACAGCCCCGACTTGGACAGCGTATAGGACAGGAAGTAAGGCGTAAGGTTGGCCACCCTTTGGTCGAGCAGGTTGATGACGTTGCCGGTCATGTCCTTGGGCAGTTGGCGGGCGAAACATTGGGTCAGCACGAAGGGGGCGCGGAGATTGGTCTCAATATGGGCATCCCAGCTTTCGCGGGTGGCGCTGGCGACGTCGTCATGTTCGAACACCGAGGCATTGTTGACCAGGCAATTGATCGGACCCAGCACCTTGCCGGCATCGGGCAAGAGCGCCGCGGTCTGGTCCTCGTCGGTGAGATCGGCGGCGACGGCAACAGCGCGCCCGCCCTTGGCGTTGATGTCATCCGAGAGGCTTTCCGCCGCATCTTGGGAGCGATGGTAATGGATGGCGACGGCCCAGCCGTCGGCGGCAAGGCCCAAAGCGATGGCTTGGCCGATGCGGTGGGCGGCGCCGGTAACCAGGGCGGTGCCGGGCGCGGTGTTGGGCGCAGTGTTGGGTTCGCTCAATGTCATGGCGCGAGCATGAACAAACTCATGGCTTGGTTCAAGGGCGCTAGGCGCCGCGGATCATATTGGTGCAGCTTAGCCAAGCCCCGGCACGATCGCGGAGACGCCGTAATATTCGATTGCGACATAGCCGGCATAAAGCATCAGGAATCCGATACCCAATGGCCGGCTGATGCCGCGGGCGGCGAAGATCGCGGTGAGAAGAGCCAGCGTCACCGCCACCAGCACCCACAGATCGAAGGCGACCATCTGGGCCGGGATGGTGATGGGGGTGATCACCGAGACCACGCCCATGATGCCGAGGATGTTGTACAAATTGGCGCCGAGCACATTGCCGAGTGCGACATCGGAATGGCGCCGGTAGGCGGCGACGACGGCGGTGGCGAGCTCCGGCAACGAGGTGCCGATGGCAACCAGGGTTAGCCCGATGACCGCTTCGGACACGCCGAACATCCGCGCCAACTCGATGGCGCCGTCGAGCAGCAACTGGGCGCCGAGGACGACGCTGGTGACGCCGCCGATGATCGCGAGCAATGTCAGCCACAGGGCCTGGGGCACGTCCTCGAATTCCGCTTCCTCGTGCTCATGGATTTCGGCCGCGCCGCCACCCCGGCGTTCCGAGATGAAGGCATAAACCGAGATCACAACCAACGCCGCCAGCATGGGAATTCCGTGCCAGGGTGTGATGACACCGCCCAGACCGAGTAGCGCGAACATGACGGCGACGATGCCTATCACCGCGCCGTCACGGATCAATTTCCGGGGCTGGCAGACGATGGGGAAGATCACCGCCGAGGTGCCGAGGATCAACAGGATATTGGCGATGTTGCTGCCGACCACATTGCCGACGGCGATTCCCGGCGCGCCGATCAGCGCCGCCTTGAGGCTGACCACCAGTTCCGGCGCGGTGGTGCCGTAGGCGACGATGGTGAGGCCGATGACCATGGGCGAGACATTGAGGCGCCGCGCCAGGGCGACGGCGCCGCGTACCAGAAACTCGGCGCCAAACAGCAACATGATCAGTCCGGCGATGGTCAGAACAAACGACATGTGATGTTCCGAAACTTGGAATTGGGAAGGGGACCGTTAGAGCGCGGCGAGATTAACCGGTCCGCCACCGTCACGCCAGCATCATTACCATTTGAGCCTCCGCACCTTGGGGTGCGCATCAAGGTGCGGCCAAATCGCATCGGTGCTTCATTGTTGAGGCAAATCATTTATAGTGGGCGCTGCAACCATGGCTGAAACGCCGTTTCTCAACACTGTCCTCGTCTTCCTGATCGCCGCGGTCTTCGTGGTCGCGTTGTTCCGGCAATTTCGCCTGAGCCCGATCCTGGGCTATCTGGTCGCGGGAATCCTGATCGGCCCCGCCGGCCTTGGCATCATCAACGACGTTGCCGCCACCCGTGGTCTTGCGGAGTTGGGCGTGGTGTTCCTGCTGTTCACCATCGGTCTCGACCTTTCCTTCGAGCGTCTCAACGTCATGCGTCTTCACGTCTTTGGGCTCGGCTCGGCCCAGGTCGCGGTCTGCAGCCTCGCCATCGGAGGGCTGGCCTGGCTTGCCGGCTTGAGCTTGCCGTCGGCTATACTGGTCGGCGGCGCCCTGGCGCTGTCGTCGACCGCCATCGTGCTGCAGTCGTTGGTCGAACGCCGAGAGAGCGCCAGCCAATCCGGACGTGTCACCCTGTCCATTCTGCTGATGCAGGATTTGGCGGTGGTGCCGTTTCTGGTGCTGGTGCCGCTGTTGGCGGAAGGCCTGGGATCGGTGCCGCTGGTCCTCGGAATCGCCTTGGCCAAGGCGGCATTCGTGCTTGTCCTCATCGTTCTGGTGGGACGGTTGCTGCTCAGGCCCCTGTTTCGCACCATCGCCGCCCACCGCACGCCCGAGCTGTTCGTGGCGTTGACGCTGTTGGTGGTGTTGGCGACAAGCTGGATAACCGAACTCGCCGGCCTCACCCTTGCCTTGGGCGCTTTTCTCGCCGGTCTCCTGATGGCCGAAACCGAATTCCGCCATCAGGTCGAGGCCGACATCCTACCCTTCCGCGGTATTCTCTTGGGCCTGTTCTTCATGACCGTGGGCATGACTATGGATCTCAGCCTCGTGCTGGAACAGCCCGCCCTCATTGCCGTCATCGTCGTCGTCCTGATCACCGTCAAGACGGTTATTATTGCCGCGTTGTGCCGGGTCTTCGGCCATTCCAATGGTTTTTCCCTGCGCCAGGGTCTGTTGCTGTCCCAGGGCGGCGAGTTCGCCTTCGTGCTGTTCGGCTTGGCCCTGGCGCACGGGGTGCTGCCGCCGCCCCAGGTCCATCTTCTGATCCTCGCCGTTGCCTTGACCATGATGCTGACGCCGTTTCTCAACCTGTTGGGCAAGAGATTGTCCGACCGCATGGAGCGCCGCCGTCTCGGCGGTGTCGAGCGCATCGCCGAGGAGGTGGAGGATCTGCGCAATCATGTGCTGATCGCCGGCTTCGGCCGGGTCGGCCAGACCGTTGCCAAGCTGTTGATGTCGCAGCAGATCCCCTTTATCGCCCTCGATCTCGAGACCGGGCGCGTGGCCGAGGGCCAGGCCCGGGATCTGCCGGTGTTCTACGGCGACGCCAGCCAAATGAGTGTGCTGATGGCGGCGGGGACCGAGCGTGCCCAGGCGGTGGCGCTGACCATGAACCACCCCCAGGCGGCGGCCCGCGCGGTGGCGCTGTTGCGCCAGCATTTCCCCGATCTGGCGATTTTCGTCCGCGCCCGCGATCGCGATCACGGCCAGGAACTTCACGCCGCCGGCGCCACCGCGATCATGCCCGAGGCCACCGAAATGAGCTTCCAGTTCGGCGCCAAGCTGCTGCAATCGGTGGGATTCATGGACCAGGAGGTCTCCCAGGTGATCGACGCCTTCCGCCGCGAAGACTATGCCGAAACCGGAGAGACCATCCCGGCGGAAGGTGGCCTGGCCGCCAAAAAAGATGACGACAGCGCGGGCGACGCGGACGGCGGCGGCGAAGCGGAAACCGGTAAGGGCGGGGCCTAGCGGGGGGGGGGCTCCTAGCCCCACGGCTTTGAGGCGCGGCGCCGTTTGGCCCGGGCCGCGGCCATGCGCTTGCCCTTGCCTTTGCGGCCGCCACGGGGTTTTGTCCCAGCGCCGGAGGTGGCGCGCACCGGCGCCATCCCCGGCCGGTCGAGGCCGAGATCGCTGGCCTCCAAGCGGCGGATTTCGTCCCTAAGACGGGCCGCCTCCTCGAATTCGAGATCGGCGGCGGCGCTGCGCATGCGTTTGTCGAGACCCTTGATGTGGCTTTGCAGGTCCTTGCCGGTGAGGTGCAAGACTTCGCCGTCGCCGATCTCGACGGTGACGTAGTCGCGGTCATAGACGGTGCCGAGGATGTCACCGACGGCCTTTCTCACGCTGGCCGGGGTGATGCCATGGGCCTTGTTGTAGGCCGTTTGTTTGTGGCGGCGGCGGTCGGTCTCGTCGATGGCGGTCTTCAGGGACTTGGTCATGACGTCGGCATAGAGGATGACGCGGCCCTCCACATGGCGCGAGGCCCGGCCGATGGTCTGGACCAGCGAGGTCTGCGAGCGCAGGAAGCCCTCCTTGTCGGCGTCGAGGATGGCGACCAGGGCGCATTCGGGAATGTCCAGCCCCTCGCGCAACAGATTGATGCCGACCAGCACGTCGAAGGCGCCGAGACGAAGATCGCGGATGATCTCGATGCGTTCCAGGGTATCGATGTCGGAATGGAGATAGCGCACCCGAATGGCGGCCTCGTCGAGATATTCGGTCAAGTCCTCGGCCATGCGCTTGGTCAGCGTCGTCACCAGCACCCGATGGCCACGCGCGGCACAGGTGCGGCATTCCGCCAACAGGTCATCGACCTGGCTTTCCACCGGACGCACGATGCAAACCGGGTCGACCAGGCCAGTGGGGCGGATGACCTGGTCGACGAACACCCCCTGGGTGCGCTCCAGCTCCCACGGCCCCGGGGTCGCCGACACGAAGACGGTCTGGGGCCGCATTTCATCCCATTCCTCGAATTTGAGCGGGCGGTTGTCGACGCAGGACGGCAGGCGGAAGCCGAATTCGGCCAGGGTCGATTTGCGGTTGAAGTCGCCGCGGTACATGCCGCCGAGCTGGGGCACGGTGACGTGGCTTTCATCGACGAACAGAAGCGCGTCGTCGGGCAGATACTCGAACAGCGTTGGCGGCGGTTCGCCCGGCGCGCGGCCGGTGAGATAGCGGGAATAGTTCTCGATCCCGGCGCAATGGCCCGTGGTCTCCAGCATCTCGAGATCGAAGGTGCAGCGCTCCTCGAGGCGCTGGGCCTCCAAAAGCTTGCCCATGTGGTGGAGCTCGGCCAAGCGCGCCTTGAGGTCGACCTTGATGTGGCCGATGGCCTGGTTCACCGTCGGGCGCGGCGTCACATAATGGCTGTTGGCATAGACCGCGATTTGGTCGAGCTCCGCCGTCTTTTCGCCGGTCAGCGGGTCGAACTCGCAGATGGTCTCGATGTCGTCGCCGAACAGGCTGAGGCGCCAGGCCCGGTCTTCCAGATGGGCGGGGAAGATCTCGATGCCGTCGCCGCGCACGCGGAAATCGCCGCGCTGGAAGCCCATGTCGTTGCGCCGGTACTGGAGCTCGACCAGGCTGCGCAACAGCTGGGTGCGTGCGATGGTCTCGCCCCGGGCCAGGCGGACCACCATGTTGGAGTAGGATTCCACCGAGCCGATGCCGTAGATGCACGACACCGAGGCGACGATGATGACGTCGTCGCGCTCCAGCAGCGCCCGCGTTGCGCCATGGCGCATGCGGTCGATCTCTTCATTGATCGAGGCGTCCTTCTCGATGAAGGTGTCGGTGCGCGGCACATAGGCCTCGGGCTGGTAATAGTCGTAATAGGAGACGAAATAGTGCACCGCGTTGTCCGGGAACAGCGCATTCATCTCGCCATACAGTTGCGCCGCCAGGGTCTTGTTGGGGGCGAGGATCAGGGCCGGGCGCCGGGTGGCCTGGATGACATGGGCCATGGTGAAGGTCTTGCCCGAGCCGGTGACGCCCAACAGGGTCTGGTCGCGCTCGCCCTGGCCGAGGCCGGCCAAAAGCTGGGCGATGGCTTCGGGCTGGTCCCCCGCCGGTGTGAAGTCGGAGACCAGCCTGAACGGCCCCGCGGTGGTCGAGGTGGCGCTGTCCTGGGGTTCGGCTTGGGGCTTTACGGTCATGGCCCCTTTAATATGCCCCTATGGGGTGGAAATTCCAGGGGGCAAAACCTGAATTTCCGTCCTTGGCGGTTGCACGGCCACTGCGGTGGGCGTAGCTTGTCGCCGTCACCGTTTGCCCGAGTGCCAGCTGCCACCATGTCCCTGATCGCCAGCCGTCTCAGCAACATCAAACCATCGCCGACCATGGCGGTGACGGCGCTTGCCGCCGAACTCAAGGCCGCGGGCCGCGACGTCATCGGCCTCGGCGCCGGCGAGCCCGATTTCGACACCCCCGACAACATCAAGGATGCCGCCATCGCCGCCATGAGGCGGGGCGAGACCAAATACACCCCGGCCGACGGCACCCCGGCTCTGAAGGAGGCGGTGTGCGGCAAGTTCCACCGCGAGAACGGCCTCGATTACCAACCCAACCAGATCAACATCGCCTGCGGCGGCAAGCATGTCATCTTCAACGCCATGCTCGCGACCCTCGACCCCGGCGACGAGGTCGTCATCCCGGCGCCCTATTGGGTGTCCTACCCGGACATCGTGCTGCTGGCGGGCGGCATTCCGGTGGTGGTGTCGTGTCCGGTGGAACAGAACTTCAAGTTGAAGCCCGAGGATCTGGAGGCGGCGATCACGCCCAAGACCAAATGGCTGATCCTCAATTCGCCCTCGAACCCGACCGGGGCCGCCTTGGACCGCGATGAGCTGAAGGCCCTGTGCGACGTCCTCTTACGCCACCCACATGTTCATGTGCTGAGCGACGACATTTATGAACACCTGGTATATGACGATTTCGAGTTCTTCACCCCGGCCCAGGTCGAACCGGGCCTCTATGACCGCTGTTTGACCCTCAACGGGGTGTCCAAGGCCTATGCCATGACCGGCTGGCGCATCGGCTATGCCGGCGGGCCGGTCGAGATCATCAAGGCCATGGCGGTGATCCAGTCCCAGAGCACGTCGAATCCGTGCTCGATCAGCCAGGCCGCCTCGATCGAGGCCTTGACCGGCCCGCAGGACTTCATCGCCGAGCGCGCCGCGGTCTTCAAGCAGCGCCGCGATTTGATGGTCGACCTCCTCAACCAGGCCGAGGGATTGTCCTGTCCCACGCCGGACGGCGCCTTCTATGTCTATCCGTCCTGCAGGGACACCATCGGCAAGACCACGCCAGACGGCAAGACCATCGAGAACGACACCGATTTCGTCACCTATCTGTTGGAATCCCAAGGGGTTGCCGTGGTCCAGGGCGAGGCCTTCGGCCT
>JAZFWG010000101.1:0-5741 GCA_036448135.1 Alphaproteobacteria bacterium | reverse complement strand
CCACCATTAAGATGTCCGACAACGAAGTCGGGCCCTATCTCAACGCCATCGTCGAGAAGATCAACACCACATGGGATGATGTGGTCGAGTCCACGCCGTTCATGGTCGAGCTCAAGGCGGGCAAGCTCAAGAAAGAAACCATCACCCTGTTCTACCAGAACTGGGGCAGTTTCGTTCCCGTCATCAACGCGGTCTACATGTTGCAGTTCTACCGCAATCTCACCTTTTTCATCGCCAACGTCGATCTCATGGTGCCCTACACCAACAAGGTGCTCGATGAATTCGGCCATCCCGAACCGCCGGGGCACATCAAGATTCTGATCTCCACCGGCGAGGCCCTGGGGCTCACGGCCGAAGAGGTGCTTGAGGCCCCCATGCTTCCGGAGGCCCGGGCGTTGGCCGATTTCCAGCGCACCCTCGCCACCGACGGTGCCCCCCATGAATACTGGTTCTCGGTGCTGTGGGAGTTCGCCTTCGGCATGACGTGCCTCGGCTGGTTCAACGCGCTTACCACCCATTACGGCCTGAGCGCGGTTGAGGCCGATTATTTCCACAAGCACCACGAAGCCGACACCATGGACCATCTCGACCGCGAGGCCCATTCCGAGGTCACGAAAAAAGTGCTCGCACGGATGTTGACCCAGGGCATCCAGGAACGGGCGGGCTATTCCGCCGAATACTGCGCCCTGACGCCGACATATCTTTACAAGGACATGCTGAACGCGGCCTATGCGGCGACCCACTGAGGAGCCCCTCGATAGATATAAGCGGAGGACAAGGTGAGCGAACAAACCGACGCCGAGGGCGGAAAACGCGCTGCCTTTGATGAGGATATTCGACGCCGCAATCTGATCGGCTATTGGATGATCCCAGGGACCAGCACGGTGTTCCGCGAGCCCGAACCCAAGCACGGCCCGTTCAAGTGGACTTGGCAGGATATCCAAGAGCCCCTGTTCAAGTCCCCGGACCACATCCCCAAGGAAGAAGCGTTCCGCCGCTTCATCGGTTTCCAGCATCCCGATCTCGAGATCGGCACCACCCCCAATCTGATCCTGGGCGCCCAACTGGTGCTGCCCGGCGAGGTCGCGCCGTGCCACCGCCACACCATGGACGCGGTGCGCTTCGTGGTCGAGGGCGACGGCTCCACCTGCACGGTGATAGAGGGCGAGGAGTTCCCCATGCACCGGGGCGATCTCATCACCACCCCCAACTGGTGCTGGCACGAACATGTCAATGGCGGCAAGACGGCGGCGATCTGGCTCGACGGTGCGGTGGCGCCGCTGATCCAGCATTTCAAGATCGGCTTCGCCGAGCCCCACCAGCGCGGCCACCAGGACATGGTCCGGCCCCGGGGCTGGTCCGACCGCCAGTTCGGGCCCTTGAAGCCCCGCAAGGCCTCGATCGGCGACAGCTCATACCGCCCGCCCTACCGCTATGGCTGGGCCGAGACCCGCAAAGCCCTCGATGAGCTTTCCGGCGGGCCCGAGGATGTCAATGACGGGATCTGCCTAAGCTATTCGGACCCGGTCACCGGCGGTGCCACCCTGGCCACCATGTCGTGCGAAATCCAAATGCTGGCGCCGAACAAGTCCTACGCCCGCCACCGCCATACCCATGCCGCGATCTATCACGTGGTCGAGGGCGCGGGCGCCACCGAGATCGGCGAGGAGCGCTTCGACTGGCAAAAGGGCGACACCTTCGCGGTGCCGCTATGGACCTGGCATGGCCATGAGAACACCACCGCCAAACCGGCGATCCTGTTCTCGATCAACGACCAGCCGGTGATGCAATCCCTCGGCTTCTGGCGCCAAGAGCAGGGCGCTTAGCCCTAGCCTTAAGGGTTCTTGAGGCTGATGGTGAACCGCGCGCTGCCGTTGAGGTAAAGCTTCAGCGGATTGTCGTTGTAATTATCCTGGATCCGGGCCGAGACATTGATGCTGGTAAGGCGGCAGGTCCGGGCGATGGTTGCCTTCAAGACCTCGCATTCATCGCTGGCCATATTGTAAATGAATCTCCGGCCCCGTTTCTGGGTGTTGGCCAGGGTTTTCTCGCTCATATCCGCAAGCGGCATCCTGGTCTGGAAGCTGACATTGACACTGACCGCATTGGCGCCGTGGAGCGGCATGGACCGCCCGGTGGCCTGACCCGCCAGCCCCATTGTCAAGCTCGCCGAAAGCGCCACCAGCGTGATTGCCCAAACCGCCAGAGCGGACCCTTTACGGGAAAATATCTTTCTCACCTTGCACTCCCTGTTGGCCGGCCGCCTTGATTGACGCCGGAGGTGTGCAAGTAAGCCCAGGGAGCATGGCGATTTATGGGCGCAATCAGGGCAATATTGGGGCGGTGCGGCGCGAGCCCCGGCCGGGCTCGGCCACCAGCCTAGGCCAACGCCACGTCGATGATCGCGGTCCTGCCGCCATTGACCGTATCGAGGCCGCCCCGAAGCGCCTCTTCCAGCCGCTCCGGGTCCTCGACGCGCTCGCCATAGCCGCCGAACGCCTCCACCACCTTGACGTAATCGGGCCCGTTGATGTGGGTGCCGTGGAAGGTGTCGGTGCTGACCGCGGTGCCGTCGGGATACATCTTGAGATGCATGTTCTGCATGGCGGCGTATTTCTTGTTGTCGAAGATCACCACCAGGATCGGAAGGTTGAAGTCCCTCGACGCGCCCAGGCTCTGGAGCACCGGGTTGTAAAGGAAGGCGCCGTCGCCGATCAGGGTCACCACCGGGCTTTCCGGCCTGGCCAGCTTGACCCCCAGCGACATCCCCAAGCCCTGGCCCAGGCCGCCCTGGCGGGTGAACAGGCTGTGGGGTTCGTTCCACGGGATATGCTGGCGCAGCAGCGGCGTGTGGGTGGTGACCTCGTCGATATAGCTGGTCCCCGGCGGCATCACCTTGCCGAGCGCCGCGCACAGCCAGATCGGATCGATCGGGGTCTTTTTGCGGGCTTCGTCCTCGATCCCACGCAGCTTTTCATGCAGCTGGTCGTGGGCGGTGGCGAGCCGTTCCCGCCGGGCATCGGTCTCGGCCTTGTCGGGTCCCGCCGCGGCCACGGCATCGGTCAGCGCACGAAGGGTCGAGGCGACGTCGCCTTCCAAATACATGTCGGCCTGGAGGCTCTGGTAGCCCATGTTCAAGCGATGGGGCGCCTCATCGATGACGGCGACCACCGCGTTGGGGGGCCTCCTGCTCGGCGGATACCAGGGCGTCCGCGTTCTGATCACGATCACCAGATCCGAATCCTCCCAGTACGGCTGGAAGTCATGGCCCTGGTGCATGGGGTGGTCCTTGGGGAAGTTGGCGAGCAGCGCGCCGGGTTTCTCGACCACCGGCAACGCCGCCGATTCGGACAATGCGACCAGGGCCTCGAAGCATTCGGCGTCGCTTCCCGCCGCCTCGGCGACCACCACCGGCATCTTGGCCTTGGCCAGCAGCCCCGCGAGCTTTTCGATATCCGCGGGCGTGGACAGGTTTATCGGCGCGGCGGGAACCGTGCGCCCGTTGGCCAGTGGGGTCCATTCGTCCAGCATGGTTTCGGTCGGCACGCTGAGATAGGTCGGGCCCAAAGGCACCCGTTGCGCCATCTCGCCGGCACGGATGATACTTTCAAACAGGGTGTGGGTGCTGCCCGCCTGGGAGGCGAATTTCACCAGGGGTTCGACCAGGCGCTGGGGCCCGCCGACGATGCTTAGATTGTCGACCCATTGCCGTCCCGGATCCAATCCCGGCTCTTCGCCGTAGGTCAGAGATTCCCCCGAAATCACCACCATGGGGACGCCGGCCAGCAATGCCCCATGCACCCCCATGAGCCCCTGCAACAGGCCCGCGCCGGCATGGAGCAACACCCCTTGCATCCGTCCCGTCACCAGGGTGTATCCGGTGGCGATATCGACCGCCAGGGTCTCGTGCCAGCAATCCATCAATTTGGGGCCGTTCTTGCCCTGCTGGATCTGGTCGGCCATGGCCTCCCATACCGATGTCCATTCGGTGCCGGGCGACGACAGGATGTACTCGACCCCGAGCTTGCGGAAGGCTTCGACGATGGCTTCACCGCCATCTGCTGCGTTTTTCATGGTGTGTCTCTCCGTGCGGGAATTTTCTCCCGCCATTATCTCATTGTTGGGTACGGGAAACCAGGGCGTGAGGGAATTTGGGTTTAGGTCCCGGGTCGTTGCTCAGTCTTCGAGCTTCTTGCGGGTCAGGCGCAGTTTCTCGCCGGTCTCGTAATGGCGGCCCTGGACCGCGAGCTCGGCTTCGGCCTCTTCCTCCTCGGTCCAATAGCCCAGCGAATAGCCGAACCAGGGGTCGCGGAGCTCGAGGCTGGGAAGCTGGAATTCCTGCCACAGTTCGATGGCGCGTTCCATATATTTCTTCTTCGGCAGCGACAACGGCGGATAGGCCCAGGGCATGGTGGCGTCGATCAAAAGCGCGGTGTTGCGCGGCGCCTGGTCCGCCGGGCCGGTGAGGCCGCGCGACGTCCCGGGCGGCGCGATCGAGGGGTCGAGCGACAACAGCTTGGTATCGACGATGTCGACGTCGCGGTAGGGCTGCATGCGCCAGGCGATGGCCCACAGGATGTGTTCCAGATTGTCGATGAAGATATCTTCGTCGATGGCGATGAAGATCTTGCCGATGAAATTCTTCGCCAGGGTTTGGATGGCGCGCATGCCCTCATCATCGTCGCGCTTCTTGAGCTTGACGATACAGGTCGCGTTCGACCCGGTGCATTCGAGGTATTCGACCTGGCTGACGGTCTCGAAGCCGGAATCGCGCAACAGCTTGCGCCCCGCAGCGGCGCGGCCGATATGGCGCATCTTGCTGCTTTCCGACGGCGGCAGTTGGCTCAGGATGGCAAGATAGATCGGCTTCTTGCGCATGGTGATGCAAGTCACATCCATGAAGAAGCTGAAATCCCGATGGGCCATGAAGCCGGGGAACTCGCCGAACGGGCCTTCGACCTCGACCTCGGCGCTCGGTACCGTGCCCTCGATGACGATCTCGGCCTGGGCCGGCACCATCAAATCCTGGGTGCGGCAGCGCACCAGCTCCAGCGGTTGGCCGGCGATGGCGCCGGCGACGTCGTATTCGCACATGTCGTTGGGAATGCGGGTGACGGCGGTGTAGGTCACATGGGGCGGCGCGCCGATGACGACGGCGGCGGGCAGGCGGTCGGCGCCGGTCTCGCGCCACATATCGATGTGGCGGCGCATGCCGACCCCGATCATGCCAGGCAGGGTGCCGATGCGGTTGGGGGCCTTGATCATGCCGCGGTAATTGCCGAGATTGTGCATGCCGTTCTCGGGGTCCTTGGTGACCCAGTGGGACGCCGAGGTATAGGGCGCGTTGTCGAAGCCGGGCGTCGAAATCGGCACCGGCAACAGCCCGAGCCCTTCTTTTTCCAGCTGTTCGCCCTCGATGATGACTTCCTGGCACGGGGCGGTGTCCACCGTCACCGGATCGATGGGGTTCTCCAGCGCCTCTTCCCAGCGCCCCAGGATGTCGTCCAACTCGCAACCCATGCCAAGGGCGTAAATCTCGGCGGAGCCGGCCATGGCGGCAACCAGCACCGGGATGTCGAAATGGTTGCCCTTGGCATCGTACACGTTCTCGAACAGGAAGGCCTTGCGGTCCTTTTCCTCCAGGCCGCGGAACTGCAGCCGCACCAGGGGGTGAAGCTCGGTATCCTTGTTGATCGGCGCCGTCACCCGGACCAGTTTATCCGCCTTGTCCAAGGTCTCGA
>JAZFWG010000100.1:0-4724 GCA_036448135.1 Alphaproteobacteria bacterium | reverse complement strand
AGTTGGCTATGCCGGCGGCGAGACCAAGGACCCCACTTATGAGAGGGTCTGCTCCGGCGAAACCGGCCACGCCGAGGCGGTGGAGGTGGAATTCGACCCCGCCCAGGTCAGTTACGAAACCCTGTTGGAGGCGTTCTGGAACTGTCACGATCCGACGACGCTGAACCGCCAGGGCCCGGATGTCGGCAGCCAGTACCGTTCCGCCATCTTCTATCACGACCAGGAACAGGAAACCGCGGCACGGAATTCCAAACAGGCCTTAGATAATTCCGGTGCGCATATGGGCGGCATCGTCACTGAAATCAAAGCCGCCCCGGAGTTCTACAGCGCCGAGGACTACCACCAGCAATATTTCGAGAAGCGCGGCGTAGCGCCCCACGGTCTATTCTGAGGTGCCCGCGCCGGCGGCTAAGACCCTGAGAAAACAGGGATGACAGTGGGGAGGACTCGCGCATGAAAACAATCGACGCCGCCCTTTACGGCCTCAACTGACTAGGCGCCACAGCACACATCCGGCGCTTCGGACACAGCGCCGAGACGTTCGCGGCATCGCGCGCGGCACGGAACCCCAACCCCCGGCATCGGGAAAGGCAAAACCGACAACACCATGACGAGGCGCGCCGACTTTCAAAATATCCGCACCGCATCGCATCGCCACGGTCTGTTTTGCCGCCTGGGGCCTGGCGAGCCAACGGCGGCGAGGGATGATCCCCGCCCTCGAAGCCGAAACGGCCGGGTGATGCCGTGATCCACAACCCCGGCATTGCAAGAATCCTCAACACCTTCCGTCACCGCAACTTTGCACTGTTCATCACCGCCCAGACGCCGGCCATGGTGACCTTGTGGTTGCAACGCCTCGCCGTCGGCTGGCTGACCTGGGAGCTGACCGGTTCGCCGACCTGGCTCGGCATCATCGCCTTTGCCGACATGATGCCGATCATCCTGATCAGCCCCCTTGCCGGTGCCATGACCGACCGGGTCAATCCCCTGACCCCACTTCGCCTAGCCCAAATCTCCGTGACATTGCAGGCATTGGCGTTGTTTCTGTTCACCTTCACCGGCACCATGACGATCTGGATCCTGCTTGGCCTCGCCATCATTTCCGGGATCAATCAGGCCTTTTCGGCTGCGGCGCGCCACACCCTGGTGGCGAATCTGGTCCCCCACCAGGGCTTGCCCGCCGCCATCGCCATCGATTCGGCGATCTTCAACGCCGCGCGCTTGGTTGGCCCGGCGCTGGCCGGCATCGTCATCGCCACCGCCGGCATTGCCTGGGCCTTCGCCATCAATGTGGCCGGGTACTTGTTCTTCGCGGTCATCCTTTTTCGGCTGCGGGTGACGCCGCCGGAACGCACGCCGTCACCCCACCGCAATATCCTCGGCGATGTGATCGAGGGCTGGCATTATGTCGCCCGTCATCCCGGCATCGGGCCGATCCTGTTTTTGCTCTCCATCCTGGCGATCGTCGGGCGCCCGATCATGGATCTGTTGCCCGGTTTCGCCGCCGACGTGTTCCACCGCGACGCCGTTGGCCTGGCCTGGCTGACCTCGTCCATGGGACTGGGCGCATTATTCGGGGCGTCTTGGCTGGCGATGCGGGGCGGCGTGGCCGGGCTTACCAAGGTGGTCGTCACCACCGCCCTTTCCCTGGCGTTGGCGCTGTTGGCGTTCTCATTGACGGATAATTTCTGGCTGTCGCTGCCCTTCATGGCGGTCACCGGATTTGGCATCGCCGTCACCAACACCGCGACCCAGACCCTGATCCAAACGGCGGTCGACGGGCCCATGCGCGGACGGGTGATGTCGCTGGTGGTGCTGATCTATCGGGGCATGCCGGCGTTCGGCGCGCTGATCCTGGGGCGCATCGCCGAAGATATCGGTTTACAGATGTCGCTGGCGGGCGCCGCCGTGGCCTGTCTGCTGGCCTGGGTCTGGGCCACCGGCCAGCGCCGCAGGATCATCCCGGCGCTGGAGGGCAACAGACCCCCCGGCCGTAGCTAACCGGGTTGCAGAAACGCCGAAGGCGCGATGGCGGCCTTGCCCGCCGCGGTGGCATCGAGGCTCGCGTCCCAATCCTTGGCAATGATGCGTTCGCCATTGATGCCGTCGGAGGCATCCGACGCCAGCCACACGATGGGCGCCATCATGATCTCGGGCTTGAGCAGCTTGGGATTGTTGCGGGCCTCGCCATAGACCATGCCGGTCAGCGTCGCGCCCCCGGGG
Organism: Alphaproteobacteria bacterium; assembly: GCA_036448135.1. Lineage (GTDB taxonomy): Bacteria > Pseudomonadota > Alphaproteobacteria > SMXQ01 > SMXQ01 > JAZFWG01. The sequence goes on along the minus strand of JAZFWG010000100.1, from coordinate 2,501 downwards.
GACAAGGTGTTGACGGTGACGCCGGTGCCCGCCACATCCTTGGACCAGATCAGGGTTTCGGACTCCAATGCCGCCTTGCTGATGCCGTAGGGCGAGTTCCGGGTCTTCTGCATGGTGTTGAGGGTGGCGCTGATATTGATGATGCGGCCCCAGCCCTGGGTGATCATCAAGGGCGTCACCGCTTTCGCCATATAGAACGGGCCGTTGACGTTGGTGTCGATCATAAGCCGCCAGGCATCCCCATCGGCGGTCCAGAAATCCATCGGCTGGTCTGGGTTGGCGTCATGGATGAATTTGTGGCCGCGGGCGGCATTGTTGACCAGCACATGGACGGCGCCGAACCGGTCCCTCGCCTCCTCGACCACCGCCCGGCACTGGTCCTCATCGGTGACGTCGCTTTTCAGCGCCAGGATGCGGTCGTCACCGGCTGCCTCAGCGATCTCGCGGCCGAGGGCGTCGAGCTCGTCCTGGCTGCGGGCGACGGTGGCGACGACCCGCGCCCCGGCAACCGCCAGGGCCACGGCCATGGCCCGGCCCATGCCGCGTCCGGCACCGGTGACGATGGCGACCCGGCCGTCGAGGATATTCTCGGTCATGATTCACTCCAACTGTTTGCGCCAGCGATAAAAAGCATATTTGCTGGGATCAGTACCAGCCCGAGTTGACGGCAGCCATATGGCGGCCTAATTTCGCAGATCGGTCCGGCGCGGTGGACGCGCTAGCAAGACAGGAAAATAATATTGAAAATCAATAGATTATCTTCCGACTTTGGAGCAGAAATTGAAGATGTGGATGCGGCCGACGGTCTCGACGGCCCGACGCTCACCGCCATCAAGGACGCCTTCATCGAACACCGGGTGGTGGTGATCCGCGACCAAATCATCGAGCCCCAGGACCAGGTCGCCTTCAGCCGCCAGTTCGGCGAGTTGGAAGTCCAGGGCAATGAGGCCTACCACTTGGCGGACTGCCCCGACGTGCTGGTGCTGTCCAACGAACAGGCCGACGGCAAGCCCGTCGGTGTCGTCGAGGCCGGCGACTTCTGGCATTCGGACCACCCCCATCACACGACCCCGACCATGGCCACCGTGCTCTATGCCCTGAAGCTGCCATCGGTGGGTGGCGATACCGAATTCGCCGACATGTACGCCGCCTATGACAATTTGCCCGCGGACCTCAAGACCCGTATCGCTGGCCTCAAGGGCATCAACTGCGCCAACAAGCTGATCAACCCCCGGGTTACCATTTCCCCGGACCGCCCCGGCGCCGCCGAGTATTACGCCGAATCCGCCGCCCGCAACCCGCCGGTGGCCCAGCCCATCGCCCGCACCCATCCGGTGACGGGCAGAAAGGCGCTGTTCATCTCACCGCGCTTCACCATCGGCATCGAGGGCATGGATGACGCCCAAGCCCAGCCCCTGCTGGATGAGTTGTTCGAACGCCAGCTGAGCCCTGAGTTCATCTACCACCATACATGGCGGCTCCATGACCTAGTGATGTGGGACAACCGCTGTGTGCTGCACTGGGCCTGCGGCGGCTATAAATACCCCGACACAAGGCGCATGCACCGCACCACCATCGGCGGCGACGTTCCGTTTTAAGGACGCGGACCTACCACCTAGACCGACATCATCTCGAAGGTGGCCTTGAGGATGGCGCCGTCGGGGTTGTTGAATTCATTGTTGAGATCGAAATGGTTGAGGCCGGGCAACTCGATGAGGTTGCATGAATGGCCCTTGGCGCGCCAGGCGGCGGCGAATTCCCGCGATTGGCGCTGGAACTCGTCGAGCTCGCCGGCGCCGTAGGCGATGACCAGGGGGATGCCGCGTTCGGGGATGTGATGGATCGAACTGTTGCGCAGCGCCGCTTCCTCGTCGAGTTCGAGATAATCATTGCGCCAGCTTAGGCGCACCGGTGCCAGATCGTACATGCCGCTGGCCGGCACCGCGCCCTTGAGCAGATCATTGGGCAGCCCCCATTCGCCCTCCCAGTCGGTCACCACCATCATGCCGGTAACATGGCCGCCCGAGGAATGGCCCGAGACATAGATGCGGTCCCGGTCACCGCCGAAGCTTTCGGCGTTGTTGTAGAGCCAGGCCAGCGCGGCGCGGTTCTGGCGGATCTGCTCGTCAAGGGTCACGTCGGGCACCAGGGAGAAATTGACCCCGATATAGGTGACGCCGCGGGCGACGAAGGATTCGGCGGGATAGCTAATATCGTCCTTGCGGCCGCCCTTCCAGGCGCCGCCATGGATGAACATCATGATCGGCGCGCCAGGCTCCTTGGCCGGGAAGATGTCCAGCACCTCGTCGGGCGCGGGCCCGTAAGAAACGTCGAGCTCACAGTCCAGCAACGCCCGCACCCGCTTGCTTTCCGAGACCTTGAGGGCCCGGTAGGCGGAATGGTCGGGCACCAATGTGGATTGGTTGTATTGCTGGTCGAGTTCGGCCTGGCCGTAATTGCCATAGACGGTCATCAATTCCTCGGTCATCAAATCCTCCCGC
>JAZFWG010000099.1:0-2122 GCA_036448135.1 Alphaproteobacteria bacterium | reverse complement strand
AAATAAAACCACGGGATATCGAGATTGCTCACCGACCACACGGCGATGAAAACGATCCCCAGATACCAGATATAATTGATCAAGGTCTGGCGCGGGCTGAACCGGCGCCAAATATCGGGTCGGCTATCGCCGGGTACCGCCATGTTCACCGCAGTTGGCCCCGCACCCAAGTGCTGAAGAATTCGCCCAAGAACACCAGCGAGATAATGGTCAGTAGGATCGCCAGGGCGAAATCGTAGTCGTAGCGCGAGAACGACGCCGCCAGGGTCTGGCCGATGCCGCCGGCGCCGACGATGCCGACCACGGTCGAATGGCGGATATTGGCGTCAAGGCGGTAAATGGACACCCCCAGGTAGCGCGGCAGCATCTGCGGCGTGATGGCGTAGACCAGAAGCCGGGGAAAGCTCGCGCCGGTGGCGCGCACCGCCTCCACGGAGCCCATGTTCATGTTCTCGATATCCTCGGCCAGCATCTTGCCGATGAAGCTCAGGGAGGCGACGATCAGGGTGAGGACCCCGGCCAGCGGCCCGAAGCCGAAGATCTTGACGAAGAAGATGGCGACGATGACCTCGTGGAACGTGCGGGTCAGGGCCAGAATGGCGCGGGCCACCAGGTAGACCGGCCGCGGGGCCAGATTGCCCGCCGCGCAGAGCCCCAAGGGGATCGCCAGCAACATGCCGAAGAAGCTCGCCGCCAGCGCCATCTGCACGCTTTCGATAACGCCACGCACAAGGAGCTCCCAACGCTCGAAACTGGGCGGGAACATGCGCACGAATATGTCCCCCGCCCGCGGGAAGCCCCGGCCGATACGGCTCCAATCGATTTCCATGGTCCCCAGCGACCAGACCACATAGGCCGCGACCAGCGCCACCAGCCCATATCGGTATACCGGGTTTCCGATCAGCCTCGGCGGTTGCCAGGTGCGGGCGTCATTCATCCGATCACCGCGTCGTGGTCGATACCGTCATCATCCTTGGGCTTTTCCACTTCGTCCTCGGTCTCGCGAATGGTGGTGCTCCAATCCTCCTCGCCATAGATCGTGGTGAGCACCTCTTCGTCGAGCTGGCCGGGGGCGCCGTCGAAGGCGATCTTTCCGCCGCTCAACCCGATGATGCGGTCGGAAAAGGTCTGGGCAAGCTGCACGTTGTGGATATTGACCAGTGCCGGGGTTCCACGCTCTTGGGCCAATTCGCAAATCAGCCGCATGATCTGCCGGCCGGTGCGCGGATCGAGACTGGCGGTCGGCTCATCCACCAGCAACAAATCCGGCTTTTGCATCAGCGCCCGGGCGATGCCCACGCGCTGGCGCTGGCCGCCGGAAAGCGCATCGGCACGGGTATCCTGGTAGCCGTCCAGTTCAACCCTCTCGAGAATTTCAAAGGCGTCGCGCACGTCCTCTTTGGGGTAGCGCCGGCGGTAGGCCTGCCAGAAGCTGACATAGCCGAGGCGGCCCGACAGCACGTTCTCCATCACCGTCAGCCGCTCCACCAGGTTGTATTCCTGGAAAATCATGCCCATGCGGCGGCGTGCCGCGCGCAGCCTCCGGCGGTTCAAGGACGTGATATCCAAATCGCCGAGCATAATCTTCCCCGAACTCGGCTCCACCAGACGGTTGATGCAGCGGATCAGGGTGCTCTTGCCGGCGCCCGACGAGCCGATCACGGCAACCACCTGAGGCTCGGAAATGGTCAGGTCGATCCCGTTCAGCGCCCGGCTGCCGGTGGGATAGACTTTGACAAGGTCGGTGATGGTCAGCATCGCGCGCCCGCGCCATGGGGCACCGCGGCCGGCGACGGCCGCGATACCCCATGGAACAATTTAGGGTTACAAGAGGACGGCTATTTCTTCTTTTTCTTTTTCTTCTTCTTTTTCTTGAGCTTCAACCCCTCCAGCGCGGCACGGGTGTAGATCACTTTGTTTTCCTTCTGGATTAGGCGGATCGGCTTCCAATCCTTCTTGAAACTGATGCGAACGAAGCCATCCCTCGGCTTGAATTCCTTGTAAAGGGCCGTGCCCTTCCAGTCGAAGCTGAGGAACGCATCGACCACCTTTTTGGCCAGATCCGGATGCAGGTTGTAGACATAGCCGTAGGACGTGGTGGGGAACGTCTCGGACTCCCAGA
>JAZFWG010000098.1:0-6623 GCA_036448135.1 Alphaproteobacteria bacterium | reverse complement strand
GTCGGGCTTCACCGGCTTGAAGAAAACCGCGGTCCATTTCGAAGGCAACGGCCAGCTCAGGGTCAAGGGCTCGCGCTTCGAAGCCGTCAAGGGCGCGGTGGTGGTGCTCAAGGGCGCGGGCGCCGTTTCCATTCTCGGCAACTGGGTCACCAACGCCACCGGCAAGGGCTACGCCATCGTCAGCGAATCCACCGGCAAGGTGGTGATCGCCAACAACCGCATCATCAAGGCGCCCAACGGCATCCAGGTGTCGGGCACGTTCAAGACCGCCGCCAAGATTGCCAACAACTTATTGGTCAATGTTCAACGCCGCGGGATTTCCCTGCAGGCGAAGGCCGCGGGCGGTGATATCGCCGTCAGGGTGTCGGGCAACCGGATTGTCGCGGCGGGCGATACCGGCGTGTTCCTGAACAAGAGCCCGAAGGCGGCGCTGGCGGACAATCTGATTTTATCCAAGGGTAAATACGGCATCTTTATGCAGCATGGCTCTTCGGTCCGCCTCAGTGGCAATGTCATGGCCGGCGCCAAAGGAGCATTGTTCGCCCATTCGAGCGCGGCGGCGGGCTCAACCGCCGGGGATGATATCTTCATTGGTGGCATGCAGCCCAAAAGAGCAGTCAGAGCCCGTCCAGCCGGCACCAAAATCGCCTTTCTGACCGGCGGCAAGAAGACCCAGGCCAGGTTTAGGAAGCTGGCGAATGCCGTGCTCGCGGCGGCCGGGACGGCGCCGGCCGCAGACGTCATGGCCAAAGTCGAAACCGCTTCCACGGCACTTATGGAACAGGCCAAGACCATTCGGGCCCGGGCAGAGTCCCTGGCCACGGTGGCCCTCAAGGCCACCGATCTCCTGGGACGGGAGTTCAGTACCGGTTACAGCGTTTACGATGCCAACGGCAAGAAGGTGGCAAAGGATATCCTCAATCCGGTCACCGTGGTGAAGCCGGGCACCTATATCATCGAACCCTATTTCGATACCTCCCTTGCCCGGGACATCACGGTGGGCGCCGGCGAGTCCAAATCCGTCAAGATCACGTCGAAGCGCCACCTGGTTTTCCGGTTCTCGTCGCCACGGAGCAGCGGCACCATGGACATGCCCCTGGTGCTCAAGAGCCGGCGCGATTTGCGCCGGGCGCTGGCCGCTTACCGGGCCCCGTTTTCGGTTTACGACATCGCCGTGATGCGCAAGAGCGCGACGGCCAAGCAGCGGGCCGATGCGCTTTCACTGGCACGCGCCGTGTTCCGAAAACTGAACCCGCGCCTCATAGCGGTGTCGCGCGAGTTGGAACCCCTGGAAAAGAAGCCCTACAACAAACGCACGGATCTGGAAAAGAAGGCTTTCAATAAGGCCTCAAGCAAGAGATACGCCCTCCAAAGCGAATTCATCCTGCCGGCGAAGATCCTTGCCGCCGTGGGGACCGGGGCCGATGCCCGGCGTCTGGCGGAAGCCGCGGCCAAGACCAGCGTGCTTATGGGCCGCCGCATTGCCGTTGCCGCCTATATTGAAAACCGCCTCGGCAGTCTTGGCACCGGCGCTGTCGCCGCGGCGGTGCGGGGAAACAACCGGGCTCTGGCGTTGCACGCCGCACTGAAACTCCATTCCTTCGGTTTCGATGCCGGCGATGCGGTGCTGGTGGAGTATCTGAAATCGGCCAAGGATGCGACCCTTGCCGGTGCCGCCGCCCAGGCGCTTTTGGATACCCCCCGGGCCGATGTCCTTGCCGCCATGCGCGGCATTATCGATATTGCCCTCAAGGCCCAGACTGAGAAGGGCAATAGCGGCGCCGTCGTCTACACCGCCAAGGCGCCGGCGGCACTTTATCTGCTGACCCATGGCGGCAAGGCGGACCGCAAGCGGGTCGCCAAGCTCAAGATGTACAAACAAATCATCCCGCACCTCACCCTTGCGACCACCGACCCGAGCCCGATGATCGATTACCTCCTGCTCAACATAACCGGAAACAGTGCGCGAACCGCCCGTCGCCGGATCGGTCAGTGGTCGGGCGAATTCGCCGAGCTCTGCCCTATGTTCCGGCTACTGCCATGGCGCAAGCGCGCGAGGATGGAAAAAGCAATCGAGCGCGCCTTCGTCAGCGTCGGCATGAAGTTCCGAATTTCCGGCAGGACTTCGAACAGCGACAGACTCTCGTCGCGAACGTTCCATAGCGTCGATGTCGGCCAATGCCGTGCCACCGGCTCCGCCGCGAGCATCGTTTATAAAAGAACAGATGTTTTCTATCGGTCCAAGACATGGATTCCCACGCCCTGGGCCACCGCAAAAGCCTTCAAAACCAAGTGGTATTGGAACAATCGCCGGCTTGACTACGTCCCCCACGCCGATGTCGTCAAGGGAGTCAACAAGCACCATGCCAAAGATGACGGCAAACGGGATATATTCCTGGCCTACCACGCCATCGCCACCAACGCCGAGATCCTTGGCAGTGACCGGCAACCGGACGGCGCCGACCGCCGCGCCTTCATCCTGGTCAACAAGGCCAATCCGCCGGGCGCGCTCGCCGCCGTGGTGTCCATGCGGCCCGAACTGATCGGCGACAGGCTGCGTGTGTCGCTTGCCTTTGACCTGGCCTCCCATACCCAGTCTTCGCTTGCCCTGATGATGGATCCGCCGACCCGCAGCTTCGAGCGTTATCTCGCCAGCCGGGGCAAGAGCATCATCAAAAGGCTGTTTCTGCGCCGGGGCGATCGCACCATTGCCATGACCCCCGCCAAGGATGACGGCAAAGGCAACTTCGCCTTCGAGGCCACCCTCAAGAACCGGAGCCTCGGCAATCTCGACCTCCATGTCGAGTTGCAGGTTTTCGAAACGGTCTGGCCCCTCAGGTTCGGCCTCTACGCCAGCGATTACGCGCGCAAGCTCAACCGTGCCGAGACCAGGCTCGCCGCCACCGCCAAGTCGGCCCAGGCACGGCCCGGCGATCTTCGTGCGCTGGTGGGCTGGGGCCATGCCCTGCAGGGGACCGGCCGTCTGGACGCGGCCCGGGCAAAATACCAAAAGGCCCTCGCGCTCAAGCCACAGGACGTAAATCTGTGGTTCACCCTGAGCGACATGTATGCCAACCGCGGCCTCTACGGTGACGCGGCGAAGATATTGCAGAAGGCGGTGGTGGCGTTGCCGAAAAACGGCGATCTCGGGTTCGAACTTGCCAATAACCTTTACCGCTCAGGCGCCTATGGCGCGGCGGCGGTGGCGTTCGGCAAACTCGCCATTTTGGAACCCAAGAACGTGCGCTGGAAATGGTGGCAGGCCACCAACCAGTTTCTTGCCGGGGACCGGCGGGCGGCGATTTCCTTCTTCCGCGGCACCAAAACCAAGTACCAGCGCCGGCGCACCGCGCTCCTACGCTATATCGCCGCCAAGCTCGGTGGCTCGGCGGGCGATATCGCCGCCGCCGAAGCGCAAATGAAAACGCAGCTCAAGGGACGGGAAAAGACCATCGAAGGCAGCCTTTACGGACTCTACGCGCGGATGATCGCCCCGACCCAGGTCTTCAAGTCGGCCCGCACCCCGGCCCAGCAATGCCAAGCCCATGTCTATGTGGGCTACGGCCAGTTGGTGGATGGAAAGAAGAAAGAAGCCCGGAAGCGGCTGCAAGCGGCGCTTGAAGTCTGCGGCGCCAACAAGCTCGAATACCGGCTTGCCGAAGCGGAACTCGGCCGGCTCGGAACGGCAAAGTGATGGCATGGTGGGAAAACTTGCGGGCATGACCGCACCCCATAAGGACCCCCACAACGACATGGTGCGCCGGCATCTGGGGGTTTCGCTCGTGGTGGTCATGGCGTTCGCGCTGGTGTCCGTGGCGCCGGCATTCGCACAACAGGGCGACGAAGAGCCTTCCCGGCGCCGCCACGGCGCCACGCCGGATCTCCAGCCGGCCCTGGAGGTGCCGCCGCCGCCGCCAGCGTTGCGCGCGCCGCCGCCGGTCATGGCGCCACCCAAGGGAACGGTCCAACCGGTGCCGCCGCCACCGCTGCCCGACAAGACGCCACCCAAGAAAGCGGCCCAACCGGTAGTGCCGCCACCACCGCTGCCCGACAAGACACCACCGAAGAAAACTGTCCGGCCGGTCACGCCACCGCCACCGGTGGCGGCAAAAAAGAAAAAGGTTCCGCCGGTGGTCAAGCCGGCAATGGAAACCCGAACCGCCCGATTGCTACGGCAAGGGCGGGAATACCTTGCCGCGAAGCAACTGACGACGCCCGCCGGCCGCTCGGCCCTCGACCGGTTTCAGCAGGTCCTCGTCATCGATCCCGGCAATCGGGACGCAAAGGCGGGCATCGCCAAGATTGCCACCACTTACCGGTCATGGGGCGACAAGGCGCTCAAAAACAAGGAGCCCGTCAAGGCCGAGCGCTATCTCATGAAATCCGCCGAAATCGATGGCGGCAATGCCGCGACTTACGCATTTCTCGGTTACGCGCGGCTCGATCAGAAAAAGTACCAGGGTGCGTTGGCGGCGTTCCGCAAGGCACTGGAGATCAGCCCCGGCACCGCGGATTATTACACCGGCATCGGTGTGACCGAGTTCCAAAAGAAGGATTACCCTGCCGCCATAAAGGCATTCGAACGGGTGGTGGCGAAGCGGCCCCATCACGCCGGCACCCACCGCCTGATCGCCATCGCCAACGAGCGGCTTGGCAATTGGCGCGCCGCGGTGGATGCCTATGGCAGGGCTTATAAGATCAAACCGAAGCCGGATACGGACGATCTGGCATTGGGGCGCCTGCATGTCAGACTCAAGGAATACGCCTTGGCGGTGCCCTATCTGAAGCGGGCGGCGAAGCATGCCCCCAACGACCCGGTGGTGTTCGACCACCTGGCGACCGCCCACCATTTCCTCAACAACATCCCCGAGGCGCTTGCCGCGGTCAAAACGCGAAACCGGCTGGAAAAGGCGGCCCCCAAGCGCAGTGGCAAGACGACACCCGAACCGGCGGGAAAGCAGCTGGCGAACAGGCCCGGTGCGGGCGCATCCTCATCCCCATCTTCTTCATCCGGGCGCGGCAAGCCACCGCCTTCGGCTATCGCCGAGGCCCATGCCAGTTTCAAGGCCGGGCGTCTTGCCACCGCCTATTTCCAGTTCAAGGCCCTGGCCAAGAATGGCAACAGTGAGGCCGCCTATATGCTGGGCCGCATGCGCCATCAGGGCATCAAGGTGCGCAAGGATCTCAAACGGGCGTTCGGCTGGTACTTACAAGCGGCCCGGGCCGGCCATGCCGGGGGCCAGGCTGGTATCGGCTACATGTATTACCGGGGGCTCGGCGGGGTACGGCGCGATCACGCGCGCGCCGCCCAATGGTTCGAGAAGGCCGCCAAGGGCGGCATTACCGGCGCCATGGCGCGGCTGGCACGAATGTATGAGCGCGGCGACGGCGTGCAGCGCAACTCGCGCACCGCCTCGTACTGGTACATCATGGCGGCGCGGCGCGGCAACCGGGCGGCCCGCAAGCGGCTCCGCGAACTCGGAACCAGCCCCAAAAGCACATCGTTCTCGGGCCCGGACGAGATCGAATCCGGTCTCGGCGAGATGCCGGCGCTGTCGACGCCCACCGCGCCCGTCACCACGGCCATACCTACACCCGCGCCCGCGCCGGCCCCGAAGCGGAAATCCCGCCCATGTGGTGGTGGCCTGCTCGGCGGCTTGACCTGCGCCGGGAAATAAGGGGTGGGTACGTGAACCGCCGTGTCAAACCGCCACCAACCGTGACATCCGGCAGACCGATCCGGCATGGGCGGATTGGCGGCGTTGGGGCGGCCGCCGTCGCGGTCCTTCTCGGCGCCATGATGTTGATGGCTGACACGGTGGCCGCCCAAGAAGAGGATGCCCCCGCACGCCCATCGCGCGGCTGCGCTGCGCCGGGAGGTGACAATCCGCCATTGGTATTCGGCTGCCCGGCTCCGCTGCGGCCACCTGGGCTGGTTATGCCTCCACTGCCGGACCAGCCACTCATCGGACGCGAAGGCAAAAAGCGGAAGAAAGCTTCCACCAAGAATAAGAAAAAAACCGCCAAAAAGAAGCGCCGCCGGTCAACCTCGAAATCCGCGGACAAGCCCAAAAAAACTGCCGGCAAGGATACCAAGGCCGGGACAGGCAAGACCGAGCGCGTCAGGCTCATCTATACGGAAAAGAAAAAGTCCAGTGATGCCACCGCCGGGGACAAGACCTCCGACGATTGCGAGGGCGGGAGCCTCGTCGCCGGTGTCCAATGCGTTGCCACAAGGATAGATCAGGCCGGCGGCGGTGGCGGCGGCGGCGGTGGCGAGACCGAAGAAGAGAGCTCCAACAAGGCCACTCTCAACGTGGCCATTACGCCCGAGCTCACCTCGGTCGATGACGGCCGTGGCTACAAGGTCACCCTCGATGTCGGCGCCCGCGACATGAACGTTCCCAGTGATCTCAAGATTCAGTCGCGTGTGCAGGCCTTGAGTGACATCGCCCTCGTCATGTTGCGCCTGCGCCGATGGACGAGGACGCTCAACGCCAAGGAAACCAAGGAGCTCAAGGAACAGGGATACATCACGCGGCCCCTGGTCACGCCATTCCAGGGGTTGAAAAAAATGCGCCTGGTGGAACCCGTCTTCCTCACGGTCAGGGACGAAGGCGGCA
>JAZFWG010000097.1:0-2155 GCA_036448135.1 Alphaproteobacteria bacterium | reverse complement strand
CCTCCTATGAAAGTAAGTACTGGACCACGGCGCAAAATAATCCCGGTCAAACGATTCCATCTGGCCGGATAGTGCTCTAGCGATGAGATAACGCCGCGTTCGAGCGGTTCGCCGGCGGGCCTTTTGCCGCCGGCATCGGTCCCCTCACCCGGAAGGTTCCTTGCCTTCCGGGTCCTTTTTTGCCCGGTTACCGGTGGCGGATAGATGGAGGATAGGAGGCTTTCAGCGCTTGTATCGGTGGAAAAGGCCGGATAACATCGCCGCCGTTTATGTTTTGTACCCACAATTCGTGGTGCCAGTCCCGCCCCGTGGCCGGCTCCGGAGTGTTTTGCCATGGCCCGCTTATCGTCCGAGACCCACAAGACCCCCTTCCTGCCCAAAGGCGTCAACGCCTTCATCCACCGCCGGATGACCGAAACCGCGGGCCTCGTCTTGATGGTGATGGGCGCCATGTTGCTGGCGGCGTTCGTCACCTATTCGGCGGACGATCCATCCTTCAACCGGGCGGTGGACGGGCCCATCGCCAACCTGATGGGCCGCCCCGGCGCCTTTGGCGCCGATCTCCTTTTGCAGTCCCTCGGCCTCGTCGGCATGATCCCGGGACTGGCGCTCGCCGCCTGGGGATACCAGGTGGCGGCGAAACGGGGCCTGAGGCTGGCCTGGCTGCGCGTCGCCCTGTTGCCCTTGACCCTGCTGTTCGCCGCCGCCGCGGCGGCGGCGGTGACGCCGCCCGAAAGCTGGCCGCTGCGCGCCGGGCTTGGCGGCTACCTGGGATCCTGGGCGCTGGGCCAGACCGTGGCGGCGGCGGCGGCACTTCAGATCGCAGCCGACGCCAGGATCATCGGCTTTGGCGCCGGCGCCGGCGCATTGGCCTTGCTGTTGCCGAGCATGGGCATGACGCGCCACGGCTGGATGATGTCGGCGCGGGCGGCAATGCGGCTCATTTTCGCCGCCGGTGGCGCCCTGGCCTGGCTTGGACGCCATGGCCTCAAGGTTACCGGTGGCGTCGCGCTCCGGGCAAGGGACCGCATCGCGCCGCGCAACGCCCGCGTCGAGCCCTATTTCGACACCGCTGACACCGCGGGCCCGGGGTTCGCCCGGCAGGGCCGCGCCAGGGCCGCCGGCGGCCGGCAAGCGGTGGACTCGGACGGGCTCATCGCCCCCAAGGCCCGTCCGACACAGCCCGGCAAGCGGGCGCGGGCGCAACGCCAGACCACCCTCGATCTGCTTCCCGGCGAGGAATTCGAGACGCCGCCGCTCGATCTTCTCGACCCGCCCCCGGAAGTTCTCAAGCACACCGACGTCACCAGGGAAGCACTCGAGAGAAACGCCGATCTGCTGAAAACGGTGCTCGAGGATTTCGGCATACGCGGCGAGATCATCAAGGTCAGGCCCGGCCCGGTGGTGACGCTTTACGAGCTGGAGCCGGCGCCGGGCATCAAATCGTCGCGGGTGATCGGACTGGCGGACGACATCGCGCGGTCACTCAGCGCGCTCTCGGCGCGCATCGCCGTGGTGCCCGGGCGCAACGTCATCGGCATCGAGATTCCCAACGCCCGGCGCGAATCCGTGTATCTGCGCGAGCTTTTGGCTTCGCAAGCCTATGAGCGCGTCACCGCCAGGCTGGCCCTGATGCTGGGCAAGGACATCAGCGGCGCGCCGGTCATCACCGATCTCGGGCGCATGCCCCATCTGTTGATCGCCGGCACCACCGGGTCGGGCAAATCGGTGGCCATCAACACCATGATCCTGTCGCTCCTCTACCGGCTGCCGCCGGACGAGTTAAAGTTCATCATGATTGATCCCAAGATGCTGGAGCTTTCGGTCTATGACGGCATCCCGCATCTGCTGGCGCCTGTCGTCACCGAGCCCGACAAGGCGGTCGTGGCCCTGCGGTGGGTGGTGCGCGAGATGGAAGACCGCTACCGCGCGCTGTCGCAGCTTGGCGTGCGCAATATCACCAGCTACAACGCCCGCCTGGCCGAAGCGCGCAAACGGGGAGAGTCCCTCACGCGCACGGTCCAGACGGGATTCGACGCCGACACCGGCGCGCCGGTGTTCGAGGACCAGCCCCTGGATCTCAAGCCGCTGCCCTACATCGTCGTCATCGTCGATGAAATGGCGGACCTCATGCTGCTGGCGGGAAAGGAAGTCG
>JAZFWG010000096.1:0-3373 GCA_036448135.1 Alphaproteobacteria bacterium | reverse complement strand
GGGTGCGGAAGACATAAAGCACCGCGGCCCGGCACACCGCCGCCGGGGCGTTGAAATTGTTCTTGGCCATTTTCGAGGTGCCGGTGAAATCGATGGTGGCGCTGCGGTTTGCATGGTCGATAGCGATCTTGACCCGGATCTCCGCGCCGTTGTCAAGGGCGTAAGTGAAACTTCCGTCCCGCAACACTTCGATGACCCGGCGCACCGATTCCTCTGCATTGTCCTGGACATGTCCCATATAGGCTTGGACCACGTCGAGGCCGAAATGGCCGATCATCTTTCTGAGTTCCTGAACGCCTTTTTCGCAGGAGGCGATTTGGGCCTGCAGATCGGTGATGTTCTGGGCGACATTGCGCGCCGGCCACGCACCCTGGGTCAGCAGGGCCGTGATCTCAACTTCGCGGAACTTGCCTCCTTCGACCAGGGCGAAGTTGTCGATCAAGGCGCCTTCCTGTTCCACCGTGGTGGAATTGGGCGGCATCGAGCCGGGCGTGATGCCGCCGATATCGGCATGGTGACCACGGGACGCCACGAAGAACAGGATATCCACGCCGTCCTCGTCGAACACCGGGGTGATCACGGTGATGTCGGGAAGATGGGTGCCGCCATTGTAAGGGGCATTGTGGGCGTAGACATCGCCGGGTTTCATGGCACTGGCGCCCTGACGGCGGGCGCGGATGATGGCCTGGACGCTTTCGCCCATGGAGCCGAGATGCACCGGCATGTGCGGCGCGTTGGCGATCAGATGCCCGGTGGCATCGAACAGGGCGCAGGAAAAGTCGAGGCGCTCCTTGATGTTGACCGAATACGCGGTGTTGGCCAGCACCACCCCCATCTGTTCGGCGATCGACATGAACAGGTTGTTGAAGATCTCCAGCATCACCGGGTCGGCCGCGGTGCCGATGGCGGCCTTGCGCTGCAACGGCTCGATGCGCTCGAGCATCATGTGGTTGCGCCTCGTCACCTGGGCGCGCCAGCCGGGCTCGATCACGGTGGTGGCGTTGTCCTCGGTGATGATGGCGGGGCCTTGGATGGCGTCGCCGGGCTGCAGATCCGTGCGCACGAACACCTGGGTTGGGAGGCCGCGTCCGTGGCTGTGCATCTCGACCTCGGCCACAGGCGCCAAGGGTTGGGAGCGCGGGGCCGCCGTGATCACCGGGTCGATCGCCACCGCGGCCGCGGCCTTGGCCTCGACGGAGGCGGCCTCGACCACCATGGCCTTGTCTGCCATCACAAACCCGTAGCGCTGGCGGTGGGCGGCCTCGAAAGCGGCGGCGATGGCTTTGAGGTCGGCGAAATCGATGATCAGTGCGGTGTCGGTGCCCTCATAACGGACGTGGAGCTTGCGCGCCACCGAAAGCGATGTGTCGCCCAGTTGCTGGTCCGCCAGCGCCGCTGTGGCCTCGGCGGCAAGCTCGTCGAGGATAGCTTTGAGGCGCGCCATGATGTCCGGCGCGAGCCGATCCTCGACCGCGCGTTCGCGCATTTCGGTGACATCGGCGAGGCCCATGCCCAAAGCCGAAAGCACCCCGGCGTGGGGATGGACCAGCACCTTGGTCATGCCCAGGGCATCGGCCACCAGGCAGGCATGCTGGCCGCCGGCGCCGCCGAAGCTCGCCAAGGTATAGTCAGTGACGTCATAGCCCCGTTGGATCGAGATCTTCTTGATGGCGTTGGCCATGTTGTCGATGGCGATCCTCAAATAGCCCTCGGCGATCTCGGTGGCGCTGCGCCTGCCACCGCCGGCGGCCTCGATCTCTTGGGCGAGGGCTGCGAATTTTTCGCCGACGATATCGCCGTCCAAGGGCTGATCGCCCCCGGGCCCGAACACATGGGGGAAGAATTCGGGCCGGATTTTGCCGAGGCAAAGATTGGCGTCGGTCACCGTCAACGGGCCGCCCCGGCGGTAGCTTGCCGGGCCCGGGTCGGCGCCCGCCGAATCCGGGCCGACCCGGAACCGGGCGCCGTCGAAATGGAGGATGGAGCCGCCACCGGCGGCGACGGTGTGGATCCACATCATCGGCGCACGCATGCGCACGCCGGCGATAAGGGTCTCGAAAGCGCGCTCATACTCGCCGGCGTAATGGGCAACGTCGGTCGACGTGCCGCCCATGTCGAAACTGATGATGCGCTCGCACCCGGCCATGGCGGCGGTGCGCACGGCGCCGACGATACCGCCGGCGGGGCCCGAAAGGATGCTGTCCTTGCCCTGGAAGCGGCCGGCGTCGGTGAGGCCGCCGTTGGATTGCATGAACATGAGCCGGGCCGAGCCCAACTCGGCGGCGACGCTATCCACATAACGGCGCAGGATGGGCGAGAGATAGGCATCGACCACCGTGGTGTCGCCCCGGCTGACCAGTTTCATCAACGGGCTGGTCTGATGGGAGGTGGATACCTGGGTGAAGCCCACCTCCCGGGCGAGGCGCGCCACCGCTTGTTCGTGGCCGGGTGAGCGATAAGCATGCATGAAAACGATGGCGCAGGCGCGGATGCCTTGGTCGAATGCGGCCTTAAGGCCGGCGCGGGCGCCCGCGAGATCAAGCGGGATCAAGTCCTCGCCGGTGGCCGAGATGCGCTCGGTGACCTCCACCACGTGGCGGTACAAGAGTTCCGGCAATTGGATATGGCGGTCGAACAAGTGCGGGCGGTTCTGGTAGGCGATGCGGAGCGCGTCGCCGAAGCCTTTGGTGATGACCAGGACCGTGGGTTCGCCCTTGCGCTCTAACAATGCATTGGTGGCGACGGTGGTGCCCATCTTCACCGCTTCGATCTCGCCGTCGGGGATGGGATCCGTGCCATCGACGGTGAAGACTTCGCGGATACCGGCGAGTGCCGCGTCCGGGTAGCGTTCCGGGTTTTCCGACAACAACTTGCGGGCGATGATCTCGCCATCGCCGCGACGCGCCACCACATCGGTGAAGGTGCCGCCGCGATCGATCCAGAACTGCCATTTATCGGATGACGCCATGCTGTAAGTTAGGCGCGAAGGTACGGATTGGGCAAGCCCCGCTCTATCGCGGGTGGCTATGTGCAAAAATGCAAAGCCCGCTTACGGACAATGCGGACATCGGGGTTCGTCAATCGAGAAATGAGGGTACCAAACACCAGTGAAGCTGTTGAAAAAGTCCGGACCATCAAGTCTGCGCAACTATTGTGCCCGTGACCCGCACTTGCATAAATGTTGATTCGATGAATCGCGGAATTCTAAATCATTGTTTCTAGAATTTTGACCTCCGTGATTTTTCAGCAGCTTCGCGTGATTTCGGTACATCTGAACCAACTCCCCCCCGTCTCTGAAATTATGTGTCATTAACTGAATTTTAACCTCCCTCAATCAAGGGTTAATGATTCGTTCTCGGGAGGCGCAATTGCA
>JAZFWG010000095.1:0-4741 GCA_036448135.1 Alphaproteobacteria bacterium | reverse complement strand
TTTCCTCCTCCGCAACCGAAATGGAATCGACGGCCCAATCCATGTCGGCCAACGCCGAGCAGTCGACGCGGCAGTCGGCGACGGTAGCCGCCGCCGCGGAACAGGCCTCGGCCAACGTTCAGACGGTCGCCAGTTCGGCCGAGGAACTGTCGTCCTCGATCCAGGAGGTCGGCCGTCAGGTCACTAAGTCTACCGAGATCGCGGGCAACGCGGTCGTCGAGGCCGAGAAGACCAACGCCAGTGTGCAGGGCCTTGCCGATGCCGCCCAGAAGATCGGCGAGGTGGTCGATCTGATCAACGACATTGCCAGCCAGACCAACTTGCTCGCCCTCAACGCCACCATCGAAGCCGCCCGCGCCGGCGATGCCGGCAAGGGCTTCGCGGTGGTGGCCAGCGAGGTCAAGTCCCTGGCCGCACAGACCGCCAAGGCGACCGAACAGATCGGTGGCCAGATCGGTGCGATCCAAGGGGCGACCGAGGAATCGGTGACGGCCATCGGAGGGATCACCGAGGTGATCCGCGAGCTGGACCAGATCGCGACCGCGATCGCGTCCGCGGTCGAGGAGCAGGGCGCAGCGACCCAGGAGATTGCACGCAACGTGCAGGAGGCAGCGAAGGGCACTGGTGAAGTCTCGAGCAACATGGAGGGTATCAGTAACGCGGCCACGGAAACCGGCTCGGCCTCGGGTCAGGTGCTCTCGGCCACCCAGGAGCTGTCGCAGAACGCAGCGAAGATGAGCAACGAGATCGACAAGTTCCTGCAGTCAATTCGGGCCGCCTGATCCGGATCGGTTGCTGAACATCTGAAGGGCGAAGTCGAATAGTTCCCGGGAAATCTCGGGGTGGCGAATTTGCCCAACCTTCCATAACGACTAGGCCCGTGGGAATCCCCCACGGGCCTTTTTTTTATCCGCGCCTTGGGGCGCCGCAACCTTTTATGAGTCCGGACCCTAGGCCGGTGTAGGCAATGGGGCTATGATCGGGCACCGGGCCCTTTGGAGAGAACGACGCCATGGCCGATCCCGCCCTGATTCTGGACGCCAATGAAGTGTTCTACCGCGCCCTCGCCGAAGGCGATTACGCCACCATGGAAGCGCTTTGGGCCACCGATGTGCCGGTGGTCTGCCTGCATCCGGGATGGCCGCCGCTCGCCGACCGCGCCAAAATCATGCAGAGTTGGGAAGGCATCCTTGCCAACCCGCCGGCACCGGCCGTCCGCCCCACCGATATCGACGTCCATATTCACGGCGACACCGCGTTCATCGTCTGTTTCGAGGTGATCGGCGACCAATATCTGGTGGCAACCAATATCTTCGTCTCCGAATCCGGGGCCTGGAAGATGGTTCACCATCAGTCGGCGCCGGTGCGCTACCGGCCCAGCGAGAGCCAGCATCCCCCCTCAACAGCCGTACACTGAGTCCGCCAAGCCACTTGGTATCCCTTTGATCACAGCGGCGATGGCGGTATGTTTAACGGGCTCGATCCACGGCATATTCCTGGCCCCGAAAGACCACCCCCGGAGACCACCAATGACGATCACCATCGCCACATCCGAGATCGACACCACCTTTTATACCCAGGGCCAGGCCCTGGCGGCGGTGATCATGGAACGGGACCCCGGCTGCGAGATCGAGGTGCTTGCGTCCAACGGCAGCGTCGAAAACGCCCGCAATCTCGATAGCGGCGAGATCGATTTCGGCTTCATGGCGTCGAACTGGGCCGCCTATGCGCGCGCGCCTCGGGGGCCCTTCGAACGGGTCATGGAATTGGCCCTGGTGGCCCCGGTCAATACCGGGCCGTTGTTTTTCGTGGCCCGTGCCGATGCCGGCATCACGGGTTTTTCCGGTTTGAAAGGCCGCATACTCGCCCCGGGGCGGCGCGACAGCGGCATGGTCCAGCACCTGGCGACCATATTCGATGTTCTTGGCTGGTCGATGGATGATGTCGAGCTTCGTTACCTCAATATCGCCGAGGGCATCGAAGCCTTGCGCAACGGGACCATCGACGCCCAGTTCCAGGTGCCGATCCCCAACCAACACATCATCGATCTCACCGAAAGCCTAGACGTCCGGGTGGTCCCGTTCGCCGAAGATCAGCTCGAGGCGATTCTGGATCAGGTGCCGTTCTACCGCCGCTGCACCATAGCCAAGGGCGCCTTTCGCGGGCATGACGCCGACGTGGTGACGCCGGGGGTGGTCAATGTGCTTGCCACCGGCACACATGCCGATGAGGCCCGTGTCCACAAGGTGGCATCCGCCTTGATCGAGGCCCAGGGCACCCTCGCGCGGCGCAATCCGCTTTTTGTCACCCTGGCCGAATTGTTCGACGATGCCCGGAGCCAGGGCGCCGCGGTGTTGGCGCCAGGGGGAGTGCCGCTTCATCCCGGCGCGGTGCGGGCATTCACCGAAGCCGGCTATCTCGGCTGAATAAGGGAAACAGATGCTGATACTGACCAATGACGAGATCGAAAAGCTGCTCGACATGGGTGAATGTATCGCGGCCCTCGAAGGCGCCTACCGGGATTTCGGCAATCGCGATGCGGTGGAGATTCCGCGCCAGGACCTGTTGGTGGAGAATCCCCGGCCCGGGGCGGTGACCGCCTTCAAGACCATGTCGGGCAGCTGGCCCCAGGCCGGGATCACGGCGCTCAGGCTCAATTCCGATATCGTCTCATGGCCCGTGGTCAATGGCGAGCCCAGGCGCGTCAAGCTGCCGGTATCGCCTGGCAACCGCTACAACGGCATGGTGATCTTGTTCTCCACCGATACCGGGACGCCACTTTGCATGTTCACCGACGGCGTCATGCAGAAGACCCGGGTCGGCGGCTCCAGCGGTGTCGCCGCCAAGTATCTTTCCCGCGAGGAGAGTAAGGTCATGGGGCTGCTGGGCTCGGGCTGGCAGGCCGGTGCCCAGGTCGATGCCATGTGCGCGGTCAGGCCCTTGGAACTGATCAAGGTGTTCAGCCCCACGGCCGGGAACCGCGAACAATTCGCCAAGGACTATGCCGCCGCCCACGGCATCGAGGTCCGCGCCGTCGACACCCCTGAAGAGGCCGTCGCCGATGTCGATATCCTGGTTTCGGCGACCAATTCGATGACCCCGACCATCCGTTCCGAATGGGTGCTGCCAGGCATGCATGTCACCTCCATCCGCGGCAGCGAAATCCCGCTCGAGGTGTTGCAGAAGGCCGACAAGCTGGTGGTCAACAGCTCAGAGCCGGTGTCGGCCTATCCGGCGCGGGGATGGCCGTCCGAGGTCCCCGAATTCGAGAACGGCGATTACAGCCGCCCGGACATCGGCGTCATCGATTTCACCAAGGTTCCCGAACTCCGGGACGTGGTGGCGGGCCATGCCGAGGCACGCGGTTCTGCCGACGAGATCACCTGCTTTCACAATTACAAGGGCCTTGGCCTCCAGTTTGCCGCCCTTGGCAGCATCGTCTATGGCCAAGCGGTGAAACAGGGGATCGGGCTTAAGATCGACGACGATTATTTCACCCAGACGGTCCATCCCTAAGATGGGCGTGGGTTGAGCGGTGGCGCGGCACGCTCTTACCGGCAAGCTGGTTTCGGGCTTGGGCGAAGGGGCGGGCTTCACCCGAACTGAGTGGGCACGCCGCCAGTTCGTGGAACTTTTGGGCATCGATCCCTATCCCGGGACCCTCAATCTCCTGGTCGAGGATGAGGATGATTTTGAGACCTGGCGTGCCATCCGCAAGCAGGCGGGGCTGACCGTCGCGCCGCCGGATCCGAGTTGGTGCAATGGAACCTGCTATCCGGCCACCATCGGCGGCGCCATCAAGGGAGCCATCGTCGTGCCCGAGATCGCCGACTATCCCACCGATAAGATCGAGATTATCGCTGAGGTCGAGCTGCGCCGGGCCCTGGGGCTTGCGGACGGCGACCCGGTGACCCTGGACGTCGAGGCCTAGGCTTGGCTTGGGGTGCTGGCCTGACCGCGGCGGGTCAGATATAATTTGACAAAATCCATGCGGAAACCCGAGGAGGAACGCCATGCGCTATGGCCTTGAACAGTTCTGCGCCGATGCCCACGACGATCTTATGGTAGATCCGGGGCCCAAGGGCCGGGAAAAGGTGCGGCAGAATCTCGAACGGCTGCTTTCGGACCCCAAAGAATCCGAAATTTTACGCAACGCCTATTGGGAGCCGGGGGCGAACATAATCCACCATGATACCGAGACCGGCATCTACGTGCTCGGCCACCTTCACAACAAAGATGGCCGCCGCGGCCCCCACGACCATGGTTCATCCTGGGCCATCTACGGCAATGTCTCGGGTCATACCGACATGACCGTATGGCGCCGGTTGGATGACGGCACCGAGGCGGGCCATGCCGAGATCGAACCGGACCAGGAATACCGCATCGAGCCAGGCATGGCGAAGCTCTACAATGAAGGCGCCATTCACTCGATCAGCTATCCGGCGGAAACGCGCCTGATCCGCATCACCGGCACGGATCTCATGCAGGAGACCGTCAAGCGCTTCGACCCCGAAAAACAGCTGGTCGTTGCCCATGACCGGTCCCAGGATAGCGCCGCCGCCCAATAGACGCTGGGCGAATTTTCGAATCCAAAAAAGAAAGCCAGGTCAAGCAATTGTCCTGGACTTCTTCCGTATAAGTTGAAGTCTAAAAGGCGCCCTAGCTGTTGTCCCCGGGGCCGTTGGTCAGTCGATGGAACTAGGCCGGGGCCTCTATTTATGCCGCCTTGACGTTCTTGAGA
>JAZFWG010000094.1:0-7607 GCA_036448135.1 Alphaproteobacteria bacterium | reverse complement strand
CAAGTCGGTATAGAACTCCGCGATCAGCTCCGGGCGTACGGTGCGGATGGAGATATGGCTGAAGCTGCGGTCCTGCTCCCAGCTTTCCGCCACATAGACGCCGCCGCGATTTTCCATGTCCTTTTGCGAAATATCGAAAACATTGCCATCGGGATCATGGGAGCTTAACCCGGCATAGGGGCGGATCGACGGCCGCTTCTGCCATTTGACCGTGGGGTCTTTCTTACGGCAGCGCTCGAAGAAGGTTTCCACATTCTCGACCTCGAAACCGAAATGATCGAGCCCCAGCTTGCGGCCCGGCTTGGAGGAGTTGATGTTGAGCCCGACATGGCCGTCGCCGATGGATATCGCCCGCGCCGGATTGGTTTTCTTCTCGCCCTCCTTCAGGCCGAAGACGCATTGATAGAATTTTCCCATCAGGGCGTACTGATCGGAGACGATGGCGAGATGATTGAGCTTGGCGAACATTTCCTCCTCCTTTTTCACTTTGATCTTCTATGTGGAGTGTACCCCTGTGGCAAAATACTTCGCAATCTCGATTTTTTCTGAATTGGGCCGAATGTCCTAAAGCTTGGCGTAATCTATCGGGCCATGACGGTCCAGCGTGGCGGTGACCTCGCCCATGGGATATTTGAGGCCGTTGCCGCAGTTGAACAGCACCACCCGCTCATCCTTGCCGATACGCCCGGATTTAAGCTCTTGGGCCAGCGCGGCATAGGTCGCGGCCCCTTCCGGGCACATGAGGATGCCTTCGCTGGCGCCGATCTCGGTGCGGGCATCCTCGATGGCGTCGTCATCCACCGCCACGGCGAAGCCGCCGCTTTCGCGCACGGCACGAAGAATCAGGAAATCGCCGATCGCCGCGGGCACCCGGATGCCGGCGGCGATGGTATGGGCATCGGCCCAGGGCTCGGCGTGGTCGGCGCCGTCATCATAGGCCTTGACCATGGGGGCGCAGCCCGTGGCCTGGACCGCCACCATGCGCGGGCGCTTGGGCCCGATCCAGCCCATGGCGCCGAGTTCGGCGAAGGCCTTCCACATGCCGATCAGCCCGGTGCCGCCGCCGGTGGGATACAGGATGACGTCGGGCAATTCCCAGCCCAGCTGCTCGGCGAGCTCGAGACCCATGGTCTTCTTGCCCTCGATGCGGTAGGGCTCGCGCAGGGTGTTGGTGTCGAACCAGCCGGCTTCCCCGGCGCCGTCGACCACCAGCCTGCCGCATTCGTGGATCAGCCCGTTGACCCGGTAGACCCTGGCTCCTTGAAGCGCGATCTCGCGGACATTGATTTCCGGCGTGTCATCGGGGCAGAACACCACGCTTTCGATTCCGGCGCGGGTGGCATAGGCGGCAAGCGCGGCGCCGGCATTGCCGTTGGTGGCCATGGCCATTTTCTTAACACCGAGTTCCTTGGCCATGGAAACCGCAAGGGTGACGCCACGGGCCTTGAACGACCCGGTGGGCAACCGGCCCTCGTCCTTGATCAGGATCTCTGCGCAGCCGATTTTCTTGGCCAGGCGCGGCGCCGCCAGGATCGGCGTCATGGTCTCGCCCAGGCTGACGATGTTGCAGGCTTGGGTCACCGGCAGCATCTCGCGGTAACGCCACAGGTCTTCGCAGCGCCCGGCAAGATCGGCCTTGGTGAACCGTGCCCGCAAGGCATCCAGGTCGTAGCGCACCAGCAATGGTTTTGCCGCCGCCGACAGATTGTGAAGCTCCCCGGCGGGTAAAGTCTCCCCGGTGGCGCTGCATTCGAGATGGGTGACGAAATTCGCCCGCTCGGTGGTGATGTTGTCTTCGCTCATGTACGGGCTCAAGGCGGCGGATCAGGCCACCGGGTTCTCCAACACGCCCAAACGGTCGAAGGCGATGGCGACCCGGTCCCCGGGCTTGAGGAACCTGGGCGGCTTGAAGCCGATGCCGACGCCGGCCGGCGTGCCGGTGGAGACGATGTCGCCGGCTTCCAGCGTCATGCCGAGCGACAGGCATTCAACCAAAGTGGGAATGTCGAAGATCAGATCGGAAACCGAGGCCTCCTGGCGCACCTCGCCATTGACCCGGGTGGTGAGATTGATGGCGGTCACGTCGCCCACTTCATCGGCGGTCACGAGGTACGGCCCCATGGGGCAGAAGCCGTCCATGCTTTTGCCCAGGAACCACTGGGCATGCTTGCGCTGGACGGTGCGCGCGGTGACGTCGTTGATGATGGTGTAGCCGAAGATATGGCCGTAAGCCTCGGCCTTGGTGATGCCCCTGCCCGCCTTGCCGATAACGAAGGCGATCTCGCCTTCATAATCCAGGCTGTCGGTGGGATCGAGGTCGCTTTGGATCGCCACGCCGGGGCCGATCACCGATGTGGTCGCCTTGGTGAAGATGATGGGCTCGTCGGGGACCGCGGAGCCCGAGGAGCTTTTGTCGAAGCCGCTCTGGGCGAACTCCTCGGCGTGGTCGTAATAGTTCTTGCCGACACAGAAAATGTTGCGCCGGGGCCTCGGGATCGGCGCCAGCAATGTGGCATCGCAGAGCGCCACCACGGACTTGGCCGCGCCCTCGGCGTCCCGCGCCATGGCCAACGCGCCGTCGCCGCCTTCGATCAGTTCCGTCATATCCCGGGGCAGATCGGGGGCATCGGCGGCAAAATCGACGATGCCGGCGCCGTCACCGCTAAGCGCGCCGATGCGAACCCCGCCGTCGCCGCTAGAAAATGTGACCAGCCGCATGACCTAAAGTTTTTCGATTGTGATGGTAAGATCGCCGACCCCGTCCACATGGCCTTCCAGCTTATCGCCGGGGCCGACCGGGCCGACGCCCGCCGGCGTGCCGGTATAGATCAGATCGCCCGGCGCCAACTCGACCAGCGCGGAAAGACAGGAAATGGTCTCGGCCACGTTCCAGATCAATTGGTTGAGATCGCCGGATTGGCGCTCCTCGCCATTGACCTTGAGCCAAATCGCGCCGGCATCGGGATGGCCGCACTCGGCGGCCGGGATGATCTCGGTGCACGGTGCCGAACGGTCGAAGCCCTTGCCCATGTCCCAGGGTCTCCGCGTCTTCTTGGCCCCTTCCTGAAGGTCGCGCCGGGTCATGTCGAGGCCGACGGCATAGCCGTAAATATGATCGAGGGCCTGGGCGGCCGGGATATCGGCGCCGCCGGTGCCGATCGCCACCACCAGCTCGATCTCGTGGTGGAAGTCTTCGGTGGCCGCGGGATAGGGGATGGTGGCCCCGCTCAGGACCACCGCGTCGGCCGGCTTCATGAAGAAGAACGGCGGCTCGCGGTCGGGATCGGCGCCCATCTCGCGGGCATGGGCGGCGTAATTGCGCCCGACACAATAAATGCGGTGGACTGGATAGATATCCTCGGTCCCGGCGACGGGTAGGGTCGCGGCGGCAGGTGCTGAAATGACGGTACCCATGGGAACTCCCTGGCAAGATGATGGATTTTAAGCGGTCTGGCGCTTGGCCGACTACTTAGCATTTATGGTATAGGGTGTGTACTCATAAAGGGCAAAGGGCCGAGACGCCTTGAGTCTTAACCGCCCGCTGGGGCATAATCAGCCAAATCCTTGAACCCCGCGCCGAAGCCGGCTAGGCGCGGGGTTCTTATGCGCCGGTCGTAGGATACCAACAATGTCAGGACGCCATTTTCTTCAGATTCCGGGCCCCACCAACGTGCCCGACCGGGTGCTCAGGGCCATGGCCCGGCCCACCACCGACCACCGCGGGCCGGAATTCGCCGCTATGGCCCTCGACGTGCTTGAGCGCGTCAAGGCGGCGTTCAAGACCTCGGGCCCGGTCATCCTGTTTCCGTCGTCGGGCACCGGCTGCTGGGAAGCGGCGCTCGCCAACACGTTGTCGCCCGGCGATAAGGTCCTGATGTTCGAGACCGGCCAGTTCGCGACCTTGTGGCGCGACGTGGCGGTGGCCTTCGGCCTCGAGGTCGATTTCGTGCCCGGCGACTGGCGCCATGGCGTCGATACGGCGGTGCTCGAAGCCAAGCTCGCCGACGACAAGGGCCACGCCATCAAGGCGGTCTGCGTCGTCCATAACGAAACGTCGAACGGCGTCACCACGCGGATCGGCGGGGTCCGGGCCGCCATGGACCGTGCCGACCACCCGGCGCTTCTGATGGTCGACGCGGTGTCGTCCTTGGGGTCGATCGACTACCGCCAGGACGACTGGGGCGTCGACGTCACCACGGCGGGATCACAGAAGGGACTGATGCTGCCCCCCGGGCTCGGCTTCAACGCCGTCAGCGAAAAGGCCCTTGCCGCCAACAAGTCCGCCAAACTGCCCCGGGCCTATTGGGACTGGCAGAACATGCTGGGCCTCAACAGCACCGGCTATTTCCCCTTCACCCCGGCGATCAACCATATCTTCGGCCTCGCGGAAGCGTTGGACATGTTCGAAGAGGAAGGCTGGGACAATGTCTTCGCCCGCCATGACCGCCTGGCCGAGGCGACCCGGCGGGCGCTGAAAGTCTGGGGGCTGCAGAATATGTGCGTCAAGCCTGAGGAATATTCATCGAGCCTCACCGCCGTCCTCATGCCCGCCGGCCACAACGCCGACGCGCTGCGCAAGGTGATATTGGAGCGTTTCGACATGTCGCTCGGCGCCGGGCTCGGCAAGGTCGCGGGCAAGCTGTTCCGCATCGGTCATATGGGCCATTTCAACGAGCTCATGCTGGCGGGAACGCTATGCGGCATCGAAATGGGCCTCGGCCTCGCCGGCGTCCCCCATGAAATGGGCGGGGTCGACGCCGCCATGGACTATCTCACCAACGGCAAAAGCGCCACCGCCGCCGCAGTAGCAGCTCAATAAGGGACTAACCCGCCGCCAGCGCCCGGTCGAGGAAATCGAGCCGGTCCTGGCCCCAGAGCAATTCATTGTTGAAGATGTAGCTCGGGGCGCCGAACACGCCGCGCTCGATCGCCTCTGTGGTGTTGGCCTCATAGGCCGCGAGGACCTCCGGGGCCTGGGCCATCGCCAGCAGCGCGGTGCCGTCCATGCCATTGTCATCGGCGATCTTGGCCAGCGTCGCGGCATCGGCGATGTCGCCATCGTCGGCCCAAATAGCGCGGAGGATGGCGTGGCTCAAACGCTTGGGATCGGCCCCGCCGCCGCCCTGGCCGCCACCCGCGGTCACGGCTGCGACCACCATGCGCTGGGCCAGATCGTAATTGGCGGGAAAGAACTTAGGCATGAGGTTGATCTCCATACCGAGATGGTCGCGCCACCGTTCGAGCTCGGCCAGGCGGTAGGCCTGGCGCTGGGGCGCCCGCTTGGCCAGCGGCAGCCCGCCCGAGACCGGGAACACCTTGGCGAGGTCCATGGGCTTGCAATTGACGGTGGCACCATGGCGGGCGGCGATCGCATCAAAACGCGGCCCGCCGAGATAGGTCCAGGGCGAGATCAGGACATAATAATAATCAATCACCTTTGCCATCGAGTCCCCCTGTCAGTTTGGCGCAGCGGTCAGGCGCTTGTCTGTTTGGCGCTTGGCTGGGCGAGCACGGTGGCGAAACGCCGGCGCAACTCCGCCTTCTGGATCTTGCCCATGACATTGCGCGGCAATTCGTCGACGAACAGGACGCGCTTGGGCACCTTATAATTGGCGAGCCGATCCTTGCACATTTCGATGACTTCGTCCTCACCGCATTCACCGCCATCTGTGACGGCGGCGACGATGATGGCCTCGCCGAAATCGGTATGGGGAACACCGACGGCGGCGCATTCCTTGATGCCGTCCATGGCGCCGATGGCGTCCTCGATCTCCTTGGGGTAGACGTTGAGGCCGCCGGTGATGATCATATCCACCGCCCGGCCGGTGATGGTAACGACGCCGGCGGCGTCGATCTCCGCCAGATCGCCGGTGCGGAAATATCCGTCGGCGGTGAAGGCTTGGGCGGTAAGGCCGGGTTGGCGCCAATAGCCCTTGAAGACATTGTCGCCCTTGACCTCGAGCATGCCCACCCGGTTGGGGCCGAGAACCTCGCCGCCCTCGCCCGTAACCCGGAGCGAGACGCCGGCAAGCGCCGGGCCCACGGTGCCGGAGATGCGAACGCCCACCACCGGGTTGGAGGTGTTCATGCCGGTCTCGGTCATGCCGTAGCGCTCCAGGATGGCGTGCCCGGTGCGCGCGCGGAATTCATCGAAGGTCTCGGGCGCCAGCGGCGCCGAGCCCGATATGGCGAGACGCAGGCCCGAACAATGGCCCGCGGTAAAATCATCCCCGGCGAGCAGGCGGGTGTAATAGGTCGGAACCCCCATCATCACCGTGACGCGGCCCAGGGCATCGATCACCTTCGCCCGGTCGAAGCGATCGAGCCACAACATGCGCGCACCTGACAACAACACGCAATGGCAGGCGACGAACAGGCCGTGGACATGGAACAGCGGCAACGCATGCAACAGCACATCGCCATCGCCGAAGCCCCAATGTTCGACCAGGGCGAGACCGTTGGCGGCGAGATTGCGGTGGGTGACCATGGCCCCCTTGGGCCTTCCCGTGGTGCCCGAGGAATAGACCAGGCAGGCGAGATCATCGCCGGCGCACGGGATTGTGGCGAAATCGGCCGCCCGGGACGCAGCGCCATCCATCAGGCTGCCGCCGCCGTCCGCGTCGAGCGTAAGCACCTGTTGGACGCCATGGCGCTGGCACACCGGCCCAACCATGGCCTGCAAGCGCCCGGCCGCGACCACGACCGAGGGCGCACAATCAGCGATCACGTGTTCGACCTCGCCCTCGCGGCAAGCCGGATTGATCGGGACATAGACCAGCCCGGCGCGCAGGCAGGCGAGATAAAGGAACAATGCCTCGGGCGATTTGTCGATCTGGGCGGCGACGCGGTCGCCGGTCTTAAGGCCGAGCGCGGTGAGATATCCGGCAAGCCGCGCCGTCCTCTCCTCAAGATCGCCATAGAGATAGCTCTGGCCGGTTTCGGTCTCGAGCAGGCAGCGCTGCCGCCAAGACCCGGACCGGTTCGCGATCAGGGAGAAAAAGGATTGATCCGCCATCGGCTGGCCCTGCACCCTTATGTGAAAACACCCCTCGCCAGAGACGGTGGCGCCAGGCGCGCTTGACGCCACACCGGCATATCTGCATTATACGGTAGCAAAAACAAATGAGTTCAGTACTTAAACAGAACTGCCTGCGGGGTCGGTTGATCGTTCCTTCTCTGCCATAAGTCCAATGATTGAATAAGTCGGCCGAATACCCTATAGGATTTTAAGAATAAAATTCGGGAGGGGGGTCGAAAACATAACCTTCAAGTGGGAGAGCTTCAAATGTCTGATTTCGAATTCGATTTAAGCCGCCGCGGCTTCATCCAGGGCAGCGCGGCCACAGCCGGTGTGGGGGCGCTGACGCTCAGCCCCTTCGGGCCCGCCTTCGCCGCCAAATTCCCGTCACGGAACATCAAGGTTTACGTGCCGACCCGCGAAGGCGGCGGCGCAGACCGCAACCTTCGTGCCTTCACCAGTGTTTGGAAAAAGTATCTTGGGGTTAACTTCGAGGCGTCTTTCTATCCCGGCGCCGCGGGCCGGGTCGGCTACGAGAAGTACATGGGCATCGCCAAGCCCGACTGCTATGAACTGCTGTTCGGCAATA
>JAZFWG010000093.1:0-5392 GCA_036448135.1 Alphaproteobacteria bacterium | reverse complement strand
GCCGATCCAGCGCAAGATGTCCCAGGGCGCGGTGGGGTTGGCCCAGGGCCGGGCGTGGGCGGCGGACAACTGGCCGCCATTGGCGAAGCTGGTCTCCAAGCCGGGGCCGGGGCGGCGCTCAACCACGATGACCTCATGGCCGGCACGGGCGAGGAAATAGGCGCTGGTGGTGCCGATAACGCCCGCGCCGAGCACCAGTATTTTCAAGGGGTCGCTCCCTGGGGTTTGTTGCGTGTTTTTGTCGGCCGGACCGTGGCGCCGCACCTGTCGTCCAGGCGCGCGCCGGTCATAAGCCACGCGCGCCCATTGTGCAACAGGGAAGGCCCCGGGGCGAGGATTGACACCAGATATTTCGGGCCGGGTGCTTCACCCGCGCAAAAAAAAAGCCCCCGGCACGAGGCCAGGGGCTTGGATGAGTTGGGTAGAATTTTAGTTCGATGTTTATTTAGCAGGGCGCTGGTCCACTCACGCACTTGCCATGGCCATCAAACTCCATGGTTTCGCCACTCAGCGGCACATGCACGGGTGTACCCTTCACCAGGTCGATGAACGTTTCCGTTTTGGAGTTGGCTTTAACAATACCGCCGATCGTCCCTTCTTCATTGACATGGGTCACGATGACCGATTTGGGTTGAATCAGCCTTTTGACGGCGAAGGCGCCCTCCTCCGGCCCCATGCCAAAGGTACTGCCCAAGTGGACCACGGCAAGCTGTGGCCCGTAGAAGTCCTTAATGATCGATTTCATGTCACCGAGTGGACCGGTATCCCCGGTCATATAGACCACCAAACCGTTGGTGAACTGAATGACGAAACCGTGATCCGGTCCCACATAGCTGGTGAGACCATCGAGCGTCAGATTAGCTTTAAGTGTGGCGTCCTGAAGGAAACCTCTTCCGACACCATTGCTGTGAGAGGTCACAGTCACGTGGAATTTAACGTCATTTAATTTGCGTGTTCCACCAGGTCGTAAGGTTTGCACCTGACTGCTCGCTCCACCTGCGGTTATAACTTGCGC
The DNA here is from genome assembly GCA_036448135.1 of Alphaproteobacteria bacterium. GTDB lineage: Bacteria > Pseudomonadota > Alphaproteobacteria > SMXQ01 > SMXQ01 > JAZFWG01. The sequence goes on along the minus strand of JAZFWG010000093.1, from coordinate 4,377 downwards.
CCGCATGAAGTCGCGCATTTCACCACCGATGAACATCACGGCGTCATCATCATCCCCTGTAGGCTCCTCCTCATCATCATCGCCAAACACAAAATGACCGGCCAGGATTTCGGCGGTGTTGGAGATAGGTGAATCGGGTACATCCGTGCTCGGAGAGCCACAGGTGCCGTTATTGGCCGCGGACGGATGGGCACCGCCAAGATGGTCGCCATGGACGCTGCTGACCAGAACCACATCGAGTTCGCCGACGAAGTTTTCTGGGTCCGTTTCATCATCATGAGCGGGATTATCCTCAGTATGAGGAAGCCTCTCATCAGTTGGTCCCCTGACCGTCATGCCCGGATCATAAAGGATGGTGGTGCCATTCGGGTCCTCGAACAACAAGGCCCGGTCGCGTCTGCAGAACTCACCATCATGAGTGCCAAGCGGCGTGATCAAAACGTTGGGCCCGCCATGTAGGGCCATCGCTGGTCCGGTCGAGGCCGCCAAGAGGAAACCCGCCGCTGCGATGAGCGGCGCGAAAAGATACTTATGCATCATGCTCTCCCTGTTAATTCGGGGCCCGGCCGTTGTGGCCTGGACTCCTGCCATTGCCCCTGTGGGGCCAACCTCCAAGGGCGAAAATCTGTCCCACCCTTAAGGCGGAGCAAAGCGGATTTAACCCAAGGTTGTCAAACGGTTTGTGATCACCTTTTGTTGAGGACGTTAACCATAATTTGTCACTAGCCCGAGATCGTCCGCGACAGATTGGCGTGCGCGCGCTATCCTTTTGATAACCTAACCAAATTCGTGCCGGCCATGACCGAACCCGCGCCCAGCCACAACGCCCAGCTTCTCAGCGTCGCCGAGATGTCCCGCGCCGACGCCATCACCATCGCGTCGGGCATCCCCGGCGAGACCCTGATGGAGGCCGCCGGCAAGGCGGTCGCCACCGAGATCATGGCGCGCTGGCAGCCCACCACCTCGGTGGTGCTGTGTGGTCCCGGCAACAATGGCGGCGACGGCTTGGTTGCCGCTAGGCACTTGGCCGACGCCGGTTGGGAGGTCCGGGTGGCGCTCATGGGTGCCCGCGAACAGCTCAAGGGCGATGCCGCGAAGGCCGCCCAGCGCTGGCAGGGCGCGGTTCAACCCTTGCAGCCTTCGGTGCTTGACGGCGCCGGGCTGGTGGTCGATGCGCTGTTTGGCACCGGGCTCGCCCGGGATATCGACGGCGAAGCCCGGGCCGTGATCGAAGCCGTCAACCGCCGGGGGATCCCCTGCGTCGGGGTTGATGCGCCGTCGGGCATCGGTGGCGATGACGGCGCCATCCATGGCGCGGCGCCCAGCTGCCGACTCACCGTCACCTTCTTCCGCCGCAAGCCGGGCCATCTGTTGCTGCCGGGGCGCGAGTTGTGTGGCGAGACCGTCACCGCCGATATCGGTATCCCGGCCTCGGTGCTGGATGAGATCCAACCCAAAGCCTGCGAGAACACGCCGGCGCTGTGGCTCGCGGATTTTCCCTGGCCCAAGCCCGGTGACCACAAATACAGCCGGGGCCACGTCATCGTCGGCGGCGGGGCCGAGATGACCGGCGCCGCGCGGCTGGCCGCCCGGGGGGCACTTCGGGCCGGTGCCGGGCTTGTGACCATCGCCGCACCGCCCGAGGCCATCCCGATCTATGCGGTCTATATGCCCGCGGTGCTGACCGCCAAGGTCTCCGAGCCCGCCGATTTCGCGGCTGTGATCAAAGACCCTCGGCGCAACACCGTCCTCTTGGGCCCCGGCTATGGCGTCAATGCCTCAACCCGGGCCCATGTGCTGGCGGCGCTTGGGGCCGGAAAATGCTGCGTCCTCGACGCCGATGCCTTGACCGTGTTCCAGGACCGGCCCCAGGAGTTATTTGACGCCATTTTGGCGGCCGGGGAGGGGGCATGCGTTCTCACCCCCCATGAGGGCGAGTTCGCCCGTCTATTTCCTGAGATCGCATCTGGGGGTGGTGGCAAGCTCGACCGCGCCCGCGCCGCCGCCAAGGCCTCGGGCGCCCATGTGTTGCTAAAAGGCCATGACACCGTGATCGCGGCAACCGATGGCCGCGCCGTCATCAATGCCAACGCGCCGGCGTCACTTGCCACCGGGGGCGCCGGCGATGTGCTCGCCGGTCTGATTGCCGGGCTTTTGGCCCAGGGCATGGCGCCGCTCAACGCCGCCGCGGCGGCAACCTGGCTCCATGGCGCGGCGGCCTCGTCCTTCGGCCCCGGGCTCATCGCCGAGGATCTGCCCGATCTCATCCCGGCTCAACTTGGCAAGCTAATACACGGAAATTCTTAGAAATTTCCTAGGTATCTCATCGGCTTTCGGGGCTGTTTAAAGGAGTACGAGCCGGGCCGCCGCCTGGCGGCCGAATGATGGTTAATGGAACGTTGATATTCCCGCGAACTTGCTGAAAAAACTTCCTTTTTTGTCTCTTTCCTTAAGGGGTTGTTAAAGCCGGGAGCGTAGGGTCCACGTGATAAACGGTATGTTTGGTGCATCTAGAAAAGGTCACAAACCATGTTCGGCCAGGAAATGATTGAATGGTTGTTCAGGCGCGAACCCAAGTTCGAGGCGATCCAGGTAGGATCCATCTATCGCCGTTATCTTGCCGATAGCACGGTCGAGACGGCGGAAGTCCTGACCATCAAGGATGATCTGTTCGGCATCCCCCACGTCCGTTTCGATGTCAAGATCGGGCGGTCATCGGATACCCGTCTTGCCTATGACGGGACTCGGATCCTATCCCTTGAATCGTTTGCCGAGCAGTTCGTCGAGAAAATCGCCTCCCACGTCGTTGCCGAAGCCGCAGCGACCGCCGACGCCGCGTAAGCCTTTAATCCTAGCGGTTGGGCTCCCCTTACGAGCCGGGTGCCAGCCGAGTTTTTTGTCGTCCCAACTCAGGCCTTACTTGATTCCCCGTTTCCTGTAGCCATCTTTAAATCCGCATTTAGGCCCGGTTCGTTGTTTCGCCGGGGCTTTCTCTGTTTCGCTTGAATCGTCTATGGTGTAAAAGGCCGTTTTCGGGGCGTGACGCCTTGGGCCGCGCGTTGGCGATGCGGGCGTGGCGGAACTGGTAGACGCGCCAGATTTAGGATCTGGTGGCCTAGGCCTTGGGGGTTCGAGTCCCTCCGCCCGCACCAGATTGATTGACTGCCAAAGTTTGATACGGATAGAGAAGTATATGGAAATCGTCGAAAATAGCAGTGAAGGGCTACAGCGGGAATTCACCATCACCGTTTTTGCCAAGGACATCGAGGAAAAGCTTAACGCACGTCTCGAGGAATTGGGCAAGACGGTGAAGATGCCCGGTTTCCGCGCCGGCAAGGTGCCGCTGCCGCTGTTGAAAAAGCAGCACGGGCCCTCGGTCATGGGCGAGATCCTGGAGCGTGCGGTCAACGATTCATCGCACCAGGCGCTGATGGAAAAGGGCCTGCGGCCGGCTGCCGAGCCCAAGATCGAGATCAAGGCCTTCGCCGACGGCTCCGATCTCGAATACACCATGGTGGTCGAGTTGATGCCCGAGATCGAACCCATGGATTTTTCCGCGATCAACCTCGACCGGCTGGTGGTGGAGGTCTCAAACGGGGATGTGGACGAAGCCGCCCAGCGCCTGGCCGAGGAAAGCAGGGAATTCGAGACCGTCGAGAGCGCGCGCAAGGCGACCAAGGATGATGTCCTGCTGGTCGATTTCGTCGGCCGTGTCGACGGCGAGGCGTTCGAGGGCGGCACCGCCAAGGATTTCCAGTTGGAGCTTTCCTCCACCAGCTTCGTCCCCGGCTTCGTCGAGCCATTGATCGGGGCCAAGGCGGGGGATCAGGTCCTTGTCAAGGTCACCTTCCCGGACGATTACACGAGCACCGAACTGGCCGGCAAGGACGCCGAATTCACCGTCGACGTCAAGGAACTGCGCACGCCCAAACCCGTCGCCGTCGATGACGACCTTGCCAAGCGGCTGCAGTTCGACAATGTGGACGCATTCAAGAAGGCCGTACGCCAACGGCTCGAGGGCGAATATGCCTCGATCGCGCGGATGCGCCTCAAGCGCACGCTGCTCGATGATCTGGCCAACCGTTGCGATTTCCCGGTGCCCCAGGGATTGGTGGACAAGGAATTCGAGAGCATTTGGCAAGGCGTTCAGGAGGAACTGAAGAAAGGTGGCGAGGAGGCGAAGGAGGTCGCGGGGAAAAGCGAGGACGACCTGCGCGGCGAATACCGCGCCATCGCCGAACGCCGCATCCGCCTTGGCTTGTTGCTGTCCGAGATCGGCCGCACCAACAATATTGAGGTTACCCAGGACGAGATCAATAACGCCATCGCCGCCGAGGCCCAGCGTTTTCCGGGCCAGGAGAAGCGGGTTTTCGAGTT
>JAZFWG010000092.1:0-3337 GCA_036448135.1 Alphaproteobacteria bacterium | reverse complement strand
CTGTTTATAGACCTTGGCGGTTTCGCGCCAGTTCTGGGTCCGCCAATAGATCTCGGCACGCAGCAGGTTGGCCTCGCGGCTGGTGTCGCCGTTCAGCGCCATAAGGGCGTTTTCGTATCTCGCCATTTCGCCAAGGGCCCTGGCCAGGAGTTGACGCCTCTCGATGGCGTCCTCGGGGGCTGTGTCCTTGGCCACATCATTGTTGAGAATTTCGAGGGCTTTTTCGGGCTTGCGATCGAAAAGATAGACCAGCGCCAAGAGGTTCTCGACGCGGCTGTTTTCGGCGCCCTTCACCCGGAATTCGATCTGGTGCCGCAGCAATGCGGCGGCGCTGTCGAGCAGATCCACCTGGACCAGGCGGTTGGCAAGGTCGGTGATAAGACGATTTCCGAGTTCGCCGGCCGGTGTCAGCTCGCGAAATTCATCGTAGAGCGCGAGGGCGACCAGGGGCGGCAAGTTGTCGGCGGCGCCCTCGATATAAAGCCGGAGGAACGCGGCGCGCATTGCCCCCGCCACCGCGGGGGAATCGTTGTGGTCAGGAAAATAGGTGACGGCTTCGCGATAAGTCATGAGACCATTCTTGAAATCCCCTTCCGCGATATACAAACCACCAAGCCGGCGCAGCAGCTTGAACTCGAAATCCCCACCCCGCCAGGAATAACGCAGTATTTCCAAATCCTTGATGGCTTCAGCTCGGGTGATCTTGTCTTCTTCCAGCAACAGATTGATCCGGGCGAGACCGGCCTTGACCCGGGAAGGCGGATGGACCCCCTGGATTGCTCTTTCCCATGACGCCACGGCGGCTTCGGGATTCATCGTCTGCGCCAGCAATCGACCACGCAGATAGGCGATCTGATCGAGTGCCGACTGTTTCAAGGGAGTCTCGAGAAGGGAATCGAGATGGATGAGGGCAAGGCCCTCCTCACCGATGGATAGGGCGGTCTCGGCCGCCAACAGACCGAATACGACCCTGTGCGGTTGCGGATAGGCCTTCAAGACGGCTTCACTGCGTGAAAAATATTTTGCCGCCGCGGCCCAATTGCCCTGGATGCCTGCCAAGGCGGCCCGCCACAGGTTGATTTCACGTTCGGTATCGAGACTGGGATGAAACAAACCCGGTTCGGCCTGCCGGTAATCACCAAGCAGGAAATGGACCGCGCCGGAAAGCCCACGGAAGGGCGCGTCATTGACCAGGGCCGGCTCGTCGCGCTCGATGGTTTGCAACAGGCCATATGCATCCGAGACCATGCCACGGGCAAAATAGAATTGTGCGAATTCGAGCCGCGCGGCATTGCGCCGGGTCGGCACCGCCTCGATCACGGCCTTCTGAAGCATATGCTTGACCGTGGTGAAGTGCCCCATGGTTTCGCGGCGCCATGATTCGATATCGAACAAGCGGCCTTCCCGCGTTTTCCCCGCGGCCTCGACGGCGTCGATGACGGCCGCCCGCTTTCCCGTGCGGTTGCCGTCACTGGACAGCATAAGCCCGCTTTCGGTCGTGAGTTCGATACCGTTGGCCAAGGAGCGAATGGCCACATCATCGGCCAAGGGTCTCACCACGATGCCTTGCAACGTCGCGAGGATTTCGAGCTGGGCCAACCGGCGAGAAATACCGACAGCCCGGCCGGCGGCGGTCAAGGGCACAACCCAGAGTTTATCGCCGACCTCTGGGTCCGTGACCTCTATGGGATCATCGGTCTCGGTCGCCATAACCAGCACCCGTGCCCCGCCAATCGCGCCCATTTGGAATTCGATGCGAATGGTATCCAGCAACGGCTGGGCAACGCGGCTGATCTCCACCACCCAGGTGGTGCCGTCCTTTTGCACCCTTGGAGTAACGTCATCGGCAAGCGGCAAGCGCACCACCGTGGCGCCGGACAATATGCGCTGATCGAACCCCGCGATCATCTTGCCCCGTTTGCTTTTCAGCCTACGGGTATCCAGTTTCCGCGCCTTGTCGAACACGACCCAAAGAAAACCTGCGCGGGTAAATACCGCGGCGCCGACCTCTTCGCGCCATTCGAACGCCAGCTGGGTGACGTCACCGTTGCGAACCCGCGACACCGCCACCGGGGCGCCGGTGGGCTTGCTCTTGGAGATGCCCTTGATGCGTGGCGTCAATAAGTCCAAAGGCTTGCCGATTTTACTTGCGGACGGAGTCTTGTCGGTCCCGGTGAGACCCTTGGGCAGTTTGGCCGGCAACGGCGGGTTTGACACGGACGCCGCCTTGGTCGCGGTCTTGCCCTTGACCTCAGCCACTGGGATTTTGACCAGTGGCGCCGGCTTCTTACCGGCGGACGCGTCGGGCGCCGGTGAAGGGGTAGGCATTCGCGGCGCCTTGCTGGCCGGTGCGGTCTTGTGCTGGCCTTGGGGTCCGAGCACATCCAGCACCACCTTGGTTCCGGCACGGAAATGACGCAGGCGGGCCTTCGCGTTGATGGTGAGACTGAACACCAACCCGTTCGGGCCCAGCGATGTGTTCATGCTTTTGACGAACCTCGGCAAATTGGCCCGCAAAGTGCGAAGATCAAGGGATGCGGGCGCCTTGAAGCTGATGAAGGCGCGCGAGCCCTTCTTGGCGACACGATACTCAACCAGCCGCTTCCAATCGAAAACAAATCTGCTGAAATCCTCGTGTTCGCCGATACGGACGCCGAGCCGCGGTCCCTTGGCGCGGACAGCCTTGGCTTTGGCCGCAACATTTGCCCCTGATGCCTTTGCCTCCGGCGCCTTGCGCTTGATCAGATCGACGACGACGGAGCCGCCATGAACATAGCTCTTCAACCCATACTTGCCCTTGAGGGTCAGCGTCACGGTTTTGTGGTCGGTACTGAACTCGGCGGCACTGATATAGCCTGAGAGGCGCTGGCGGATACGGCGCAGCACCGCGGCGAAGGGTCGGGCAAAGCTGATTACGATCCTGCCGCCTTCGGCCTTGGCTGAATAGGTCACGGGAGCCGGCCAGTCGAACACGATGCGGCCATAACTATCGTGGGGCCACACACGGATGCGCACTGGCGCCAGGTTTTGCGCCGTCGTGCCCGGGAAGGGTTCGGCCCTTGCGATCCCGCCTTCGAACCCCATCATGGGAGGCTCGGCGGCGGCGGCACCGGCGGGCAAAGCCATTGGTGCCAACGCCAAGGCAACGGCGAACAGGAGGCCTGCCCAAGGTCGCGTCATTGCTTGCCTCCTTGGGCGGTATTGCGGATCACCACATCCACCCTCCGCGCCATTTCCATGCGTTTGTTCGACGCCAGGCTATTTGAGATGTCTTCGAAGCGGGTGTCGCCATAACCGAAAATCCCGATCTTTAGCTTGTAACCGGCTCGCTTGACCT
>JAZFWG010000091.1:0-17710 GCA_036448135.1 Alphaproteobacteria bacterium | reverse complement strand
GCATCGTCGCCGGCGGGTTGGGCCGGCACCAAGCCAAGACGTAGCGCAGCAAGGGTCAGGTTGTGGCTGAACTCGGCGGGAAACAGGCGTACCAAAGGGCCGATGACACGATAGCTATCCATGTGGCAGCAACCTAGCCCAAGGACGAAGTTCTGAACAGGGTTGGAGCTACCATCAATTAAGAGTAAGAAAATATTCTCATGCTGCGCCACGCTGACATTTGGCAGGGGATCGACAAACTCGCCCGCGACAACGGACTCACGCCATCGGGACTGGCGCGCCGGGCCGGGCTCGACCCCACCACCTTCAACAAAAGCAAACGCCACAACCGCGACGGCAAGCCGCGCTGGCCCAGCACTGAAAGCATCGCCAAGATCCTGGAGGTAACGGACTGCACCCTGGCGGGTTTCGCCGCCTTGATCGGCGAAGGGGATGCCGGGGCAGTGGCGCCACCGGTATCAGTGGCCGGCTCGGCCCCGGAAGCTCAATCAAGGGCCGCGCTGCATTACATCGATGGCGAATGGCTCGAAGGCAACCCAAAGATCATGGGGCCCATGACCAACGGCGCCTGGATGGCATCGGTGGTGTTCGATGGCGCCCGGGCCTTTGCCGGCGCCGCGCCGGACCTCGACCGCCACGCCCGGCGCATCTTGCACTCGGCCCGGGTCATGGGGCTCGGCCCCAAACTCGGCGCCGCCGACATCGAAGACCTGATATGGCAGGGCATCGCCAAATTCCCCGCGGACGCCGAGCTTTATATCCGGCCCATGTTCTTCGCCGAGGACGGCTTCGTCGTGCCCAAGCCGGAAAGTACCCGTTTCGTCCTCTCCATTTTCACATCCGCCCTGCCTGCCCCCGACGGCTTTGCCGCTGCCCTCTCGCCCTTCCGCCGTCCCAGCCCCGAGACCGCGCCCACCGAGGCCAAGGCGTCGTGCCTTTACCCGCAAAGCGCCCGCGCCATGACGGAGGTCCGCAAGCGCGGTTTTAACGTCGCCGTCATGCTCGACATGGACGGCAACGTCGCCGAGTTCTCCACCGCCAATCTGTTCATGGTCAAGGACGGCGCCGTCCACACCCCGGTTCCCAACGGCACCTTCCTCGACGGCATCACCCGCCAGCGCGTCATCTCCCTACTCGCCCGGGACGGCGCCCCGGTGGTTGAGCGCTCCATCACCTACGGCGAATTGGCGGATGCCGACGAAATTTTCGCCACCGGCAATTACGCCAAGGTGACGCCGCTTATTCGCCTGGAGGGCCGCGATTTCCAGCCCGGGCCGGTCTATGCCAAGGCTAGGGCGCTTTATTTCGAATTCGCCAAGGGCTGCACCCGTCCTAGGGTATGAACTCATCGGTGCCGGTGGTCGCCAAGTCCTCGCCGGCGATGGCGCGGCGGATCAGATCGATGGTCTCGGCCAGGCCGTACAGGGCGAAGAAGGAGCCGATCCGGGGACCCTGGGACTGGCCCAAAAGAATTTCATAGAGCGCCTTGAACCAGGCCCTGAGGTCGGCGAAGGGATGGCGCTTGCCGATCTCATAGACCTGGTTCTGGATGTCCTCCGCGGCGGCGTCGGCGGGCAGGGCATCGAGGGCCTCGACCAGGTCTTCCAGGGCCCGGCGTTCGGTGTCGTCGGCCGGGCGGTAGAGCTTATTGGGCCGGACGAAATCGCGGTAGTAATTGATGGCGTGGCCCACCAACCGGTCGAGGCCCGGCGCACTTTCGGGGCTGGCCTCCGGCGCGTAGCGCGAGATGAACCCCCACAGCACCGCCTTGTCCTCGCTGTTACACACGCTCGCCAGGTTCAACAGGATGGCGAAGCTGAGATGCACCGGCTCGGTGGGCGGCGGGCCCTGGTGGATGTGCCAGGCCGGGTTGGCGAGCTGCGCCGCCGGGTCCTGGTCGGCATATTTGGCGGTGTGATCGAGATAATCGTCCACATTGCGCGGGATAACGTCGAAAAAGAGCCGCTTGGCCTTGCGCGGGGATTTGAACATATACAGCGAAAGGGATTCCGGCGGCGCATAACGCAGCCATTCCTCGACCGCAAGTCCGTTGCCCCTGGATTTGGAAATCTTCTCGCCCGCCTCGTCGAGGAACAGCTCATAAGTGAAGCCTTCGGGTGGACGCCCTTCGAGGATGCGGCAGATCCGGCTCGACAGTTTCACCGAATCGATCAGATCCTTGCCCGACATTTCGTAATCCACCTCGAAGGCGACCCAGCGCATGGCCCAGTCCGCCTTCCATTGCAGCTTGCACATACCGCCGGTGACCGGCGTCTCCCGCTTGGTTCCGTCTTCCGCCTCGTAGGTGATGGTGCCGGCCGCCACATCGCGGGCCACCACCGGCGCCTCGAGGACCCGGTTGGTGTCGGGACAGATGGGCAGGAACGGACTGTAGGTGGCGCGGCGCTCGGGCCCCAGCGTCGGCAGGATCACCCCCATGACCTCATCGTAATGGACCAACACCTTGCGCAAAGTGTCGTCGAACCGGCCTTGTCGATAGCATTCGGTGGAGCTTAGGAATTCGTAATCGAAGCCGAACTCATCAAGGAACGCCTGCAAGCGCGCGTTGTTGTGGTGGCCGAAACTTTCATGAGTGCCGAAGGGATCGGGGACCGAGGTCAAGGGCTGGCCGAGATGGGCCGTCATCATCTCCTGGTTGGGGACGTTCTCGGGCACACGGCGGAGGCCGTCCATGTCGTCGGAAAATGCGATCAGCCGTGTCGGCACGTCGGAGATGGTGGCGAAGGCATGGCGCACCATGGTGGTGCGGGCGACCTCGCCGAAGGTGCCGATATGGGGAAGCCCCGACGGGCCGTAGCCGGTCTCGAACAGCACATGGCCCTTGGCCGGAGGCTTGCCGCCGATGCGGTCCACCACCTTGCCGGCCTCTTGGAAAGGCCAAGCCTTGCACGCCGCCGCCAGTTCCTTTTGATCCGTCATCACCGTCCCGAAACAACCGATAGATCACATGTGAGTACCTGTCGGGGGCACGGGCGTCAACCGGCGACACGGCTTCCATGGCCGCCAAGGGCACCAGCCTCTATACTTTCGCCATGAGCGACCCCACGACCGACACCGGCACTGACACTGGGCCCGATTTCACCACCCAACTGCGCGCGCTTAACGCCCTTGTCGCCGGGCCCAAGGGGGCAACGGTGCGGGAGCCGGACGGCACGATCCGGGAGCTTTCCCACGCGGGCGCGGTGGGTTTGGTCAAAACCACCGAACCGCTGGTCTGTCATCTGCCGGCGACGGCGGCGCGCATGGGCGCGGACCCGTTCAAGGCCTATGACATCCTGGAGCTCGCCGCCTTCACCCGGCCCGCGACGCCGTTGCTGCCGACGCCGGGGGGCTTGGCCCAGGCCCTGGGCCTTCCCCGCCCCCATGATCACGCCGCCGAGGCCGGACTTCTGGTTGAGGCGGCGGCCCTGTTGCTCGATGAGCTGACCGCATTGGACCCCGACGACAAGTCCGAGGCCGCCCCCTTGGCCCGGGTCATGGCCCGGGGCGGATGGATTTGGGCACCCATGGTGCTGTCTGCCCTCGGCAGCGCGGATGGCGGCAGGGCCGCCCATCCCCTGCAAGCGCTCGCGGTGTGGGAGCGCCTGGGTGAGTGGTCGGACCAGGCGCCGGAGCCGCCACCGGCGAGCCATGGGGTCGAGCCCGCCGAGGCCCGGGAGCGCCTGGCGCGGCTGCTCGGGGAAGGCGCCGAGGCCCGGCCCCAGCAGGCCGACTATGCCTCGGCGGCGACGGCGGCCTTCGCGCCCATGGAAAAGGAAGGCGAGCCCCACATGGTGCTGGCCGAGGCCGGCACCGGCGTCGGCAAGACGCTGGGTTATATCGCGCCGGCGAGCCTGTGGGCCGAGAAGAACCAAGGCGCGGTGTGGATCAGCACCTTCACCCGCAATCTCCAGCGCCAGATCGACGGCGAGCTCGACCGGCTTTTTCCCGATCCGGTGGAAAAGGAGCTCAAGGTGGTGGTGCGCAAGGGCCGCGAGAATTATTTCTGCCTTCTCAACATGGAAGAGGCGGTGAACCGGCTGGAGGCCCGCGCCGACGATGCGGTGGTCCTCGGCCTGATGGCGCGCTGGGCGCGCCAGAGCCGCGACGGCGACATGGTCGGCGGCGACTTCCCGGCCTGGCTCGGCCATCTGTTCGGGTTCGCGCGCACCTTGGGCCTGGCCGACCGCCGGGGCGAATGCATCTATTCGGCCTGCGCGCACTATCACAAATGTTTCGTCGAGCGCACCATCCGCCGCGCGCGGCGCGCCCGCATCGTCGTCGCCAACCACGCCCTGGTGATGGCCCAGGCCGCCCTTGGTGGCTTGGATGACGCCACCCTGCCCGCCCGCTATGTGTTCGACGAGGGCCATCATCTGTTCAATGCCGCCGATGGCGCGTTCTCGGCCCATCTTTCGGGCCGCGATACCGCGGAGCTCCGGCGCTGGCTGCTCGGCGCCGAGGCCACCCGGAGCCGGCCGGGGCGGGCCCGGGGGCTGGCGCGCCGCATCGGCGACATGGCGGCGCGTAGGCCCGAAGCCGAGGCCGCGTTGGCCGAGGTTCTGGAAGCGGCCCGCGCGCTTCCCGGCGAGGGCTGGCTGCAGCGCCTTACCACCGAGGCGCCCCGCGGCCCCGCCGAGAAATTCCTCGGGCATGTGCGCCGCCAGGTCCTAGCCCGGGCCGGCAACACCGGCGCGCTTTACGGCATCGAGGCCGACCCCGCGCCCCCGGTGGATGGCCTGATCGAGGTGGCAACAGCGCTTAATGGCGCCTTTGAGGCCCTGGCCCGGCCCCTGGCGGCGCTCGCGAAGCACCTGGCGGCGATCCGCGACGAAGACGCAAATGAGCTCGAAAGCTCCCAACGCCAGCGCATCGAAGGCGTGCTCCGGAGCCTCAAACGCCGCGCCGCGATCCCCATAGATAATTGGCGCGCCATGCTCGAATCCCTGAGTACCGAAACGCCACCCGAATTCGTCGACTGGTTCGCCCTTGAGCGCGACCAGGGCCGCGAGACCGACATCGCCATGCACCGCCACTGGACCGACCCCACCCAACCCTTCGCCGAAACCGTGGCGCGGACCGCCCACGGGCTTCTCGTCACCTCGGCGACACTCAGGGACGGCTCGGGCGACAATGAGGCCGACTGGCACGCCGCCGAGATGCGCACCGGCGCGCTTCACTTCGAGCGCCCGGCGATCCGGGCGCTGGCGCCCTCGCCCTTCGATTACGCCGCGCTCACCCGCATCATCGTCATCACCGATGTCGCCCGCGACGACCCCGGCCAGGTCGCAGCCGCCTATCGCACCCTGTTCACCGCGTCGGCTGGCGGCGCGCTCGGGCTGTTCACCTCGATCTCGCGGCTCCGCGCCAGCCACCAACGCATGGCGCCGGCGCTCGACGATGCCGGCATCGCGCTCTATGCCCAGCATGTGGACGGCCTCGACACCTCGACATTGGTCGACATCTTCCGCGCCGAGGAGGATTCGTGCCTGCTCGGCACCGACGCGGTGCGCGACGGCGTCGACGTGCCGGGGCGGAGTTTACGCCTGATCGTGTTCGACCGGGTGCCATGGCCGCGCCCCGACATCCTTCACCGGGCACGGCGCTTACGCTTCGGCGGCCACGGCTATGATGAGATGATCGCCAGGCTGCGGCTTAAACAGGCCTATGGGCGCCTGGTGCGCCGCGCCGATGACCGCGGCGTCTTCGTCATGCTCGACAGCCGCATGCCGTCCCGCTTCAAACCCGCCTTCCCGCCCGAGGTCGCCATCCAACGCATGGGCCTCGCCGCGGCCAGCCGCCTGATCGGCGAATTTATTGGGGAAAATGAATTTACCGGGGATAATGACGGGGGGTGAGGGTTGCGCTTGGTGGTCGGATCAGACTGCCCAAGCGTTGCCCTCAGCCGGACTTGCCGCCGTAAATGGAGACGACCACGGGCTTCGGCTCGTCCGCGGCATAGTTCTCGAGCTCGCATAGACATTTCTTGAGCCGGTTGATCGCCCTGATGTCGTTTTTGTCGATCCCTTCAATGCTGCTGATCCTGACCTCGACGAGATCAATCAGGGACTCGATCGATTTTGGTGAAAAGCTCATGGCGACCTCACATTCATTGTGTACTGCCGCAATGAACTGCATTGGTTTTAAAAAATCGTAAACCGCCTTACGCGGCCTTGCCCAGGCCCGATAGGCCGAGGACATGCTTCGATATCTTCAACATCGAGTGAACCAGAGCCCCGCCGTTCGTTCCGCTAGCTCGCATCGAGGCTCGTGGCCAATTTGGCCGGGGCCGGTTTCGCTGGGATTAAAGGGCCCGATTGACTAAGTTTGTGCGGAACCCACCGCCGAAACCAATGGATTGTGGTTCAAGGTGAGACGTCCATGCCGCAAAAGGAAAGGCCGCCATTTCGGGCCGATCACGTGGGATGAAGGGAAACAACAAAGTCCGCCTCCAGGGCTATAAGGACCCGCTTCTGGTCGCGGTGATGAAGCGCCATGGCTTCGATAAAATCCCGCTTTACGAGCACCGGCCGCCGGAAACCATGGCGCGGCGGGAACGCTGGTTCGAACTTGGCAAGGTCCGCGACGGGCCGGTCAATCCGGTGCGCAGCGAGATCAAAGACGCCGCCCAAGCGACGGCGGATATCAAATCACTGGCGGTGGAACTCGGCGCCAGTGCCGTCGGTGTCACCGAGCTTTCGCCCATCATGATCGATGCCGATGCCGAGCTTCCCCACGATTACGCCATCTGCGTCATCGTCGGGGAGAACTACGCCGAGACCCTCAAGGGTCCCCGCGCCATCGAGACCGAATCGACCCGCACCTATGTGCGCTGCGCCGAAATCTCGACCGAAATCGCGCGGCACATCCGCGACATGGGCTACCCCGCTGTCGCGCACCACAATGGCGGCTGCGAAATTCAGGCCATCCCCGCCATGCACGCCGCCGGGTTGGGAGAATTGGGCAAGCATGGAAGTTTGATCCATCCCGAACTGGGCGCGAGCCACCGGCCCGGCATCGTCACCACCACATTGCCCCTGGCGCCCGACAAACCCATCAGCTTCGGCGTGCAGGACACCTGCATGACGTGCAATCTGTGCAGCAACAACTGTCCCGCCGACGCCATCCCGAAACAGGATTTCGTCGTCACCGAAGGGGTCAAACGCTGGATCACCGATGTGGAGAAATGCTACGTGGTCTCGCGGCTGCGGCCGCAATATTGTCATATCTGCGTCGATGCCTGCCCCTACGTCTTCAAGGCCAACGGCGATCAAGGCAAAAAAGACCTCTACAAACGTTACATGACGCTCCGGAAAAAGGCGGGATACAAGACCCCGGCCTGGTTTCCCGAGGAAGCCGACGAAATCCTCGGCGCCCCGGTCTGACCCGGCGGCCAAAGGCAATATTATGTAGCTTTTGGATGCTGGGGAATGACGGCGGCGTTTAGCCGAGCCAGCGCTGGCGGTCGATAAAGGCGTTGGTGAGCCGTGCCAGGGTCCGGGGCTTCATCCCGCCTTGCCGCCATTTGCCACGCTCACGCGCCATCTCATCCAGACGGGTTTGCCATTCGGGCCCGAACAGGCCATCGATGTGGCGGCGGATGCGCCGCGCCAGGCCGGGACTGCGCCCGTTGGTGGAGACCGCGATCACCAGATCGCCACGCCTTGTCACCGCGGGAAGATGGAAATCGCACCACGCCTTGCGGTCCTCCACATTGACCAGGATGCCCATGGCCCGGGCCAGTTCCACCAAGGCGGCGGCCTTGCCGTCGGCTATGCCGGCAATCAGCAGAAGCCGGACATCCTTGAGGTCCGCCACATCCGGGACATCGGCGAAGCGGATGACATGGTCTACCCCCGCCGCTTCCAGGGCTTTGAGGCGGCGCGCGGCGGCGGCGCCATCGCCGGCGACGGCAATCCGCATCCGTGCCGGGTTGATCACGATCGGGAACATCCGATGCAGTTATCCTCCGTCCATCACAGGCTAATAATACAAATATATATAGTGAATTACTAATTACTACTATTTTTTCATGTAAATACCTACAATGTCAATAGGGTTCTCGGCCCGATGCCGCAAACCCCTTGCGACAAGCGGGTGTTGCGGCCCATATAGGGCCCCGCGCGCCACCACGACTTTCGCATCTTTGGGGGTTTTGGGTGTGGCGGCGCCCTGTGCTAGAACGGGTCCGGTCCAGGTTTCGGAGAGTAACATTGTCGCCATCCGCCCCGCCTAAAAAGCCCTCCGCCAGATCGCGACGGAAACCGGCTGCCACAGGGCGAAGCAAACCTGCCGCGGCGGCGAAACCGAAGCCGCGAACAACCACGCCAACAAAGCCGGCCGCGCCGGAGCGGCTGATCGCAATCTGGCTATTTGCATGCTGCGCCATGATCTTCGCCATGATTGTCATAGGCGGGGTGACGCGGTTGAGCCAGGCGGGGCTTGCCATCGTTCAATGGCAGCCTTTGTTGGGCATCATTCCGCCCCTATCCCAGGCCGAATGGCAGGAGCTGTTCCGCCAATACCAGCAATTTCCCGAATTCCAAATCCTCAACTACGGCATGGTCATCGATGAATTCAAGACCATCTACTGGATCGAATATCTGCACCGGCTGGGTGGCCGGCTGATCGGCATCGTCTTCCTGGTGCCCTTCCTTTATTTCCTAGCCAAGGGCTGGTTGAAACGCCGGCTCAGCCTCCATTTTACCCTAATCTTCATCCTCGGCGGCCTCCAGGGCCTGTTGGGCTGGTACATGGTGAAAAGCGGTCTCGACAAGGATCCCATCGTCAGCCCCTACCGGCTTACCGCCCACCTTCTCGGCGCCTTCACCATCTATGCCTACGCGTTGTGGCTCGCCCTTGGCCTGTTGATGCCGAAGCCGGACGCGGCCATGGGCGCTATGGTGGCGCGGATCCGGCGTCTCAACTGGTGGGTGGTGGCGATGGTGATGTTGACGGTGTCATCGGGCGCCTTCGTCGCCGGCCTCGATGCCGGTCTGACCTATAACACCTTCCCCCTGATGGATGGGCAGCTGATCCCCGAAGGCTTGTTCGCCTTCGAGCCCTTCCAGGTCAATTTCTTCGAGAACGTCACCACCGTGCAATTCGACCATCGCTGGCTCGCCATCGCGACGGCGATCCTGATCCTTTATCTGTGGTGGCGGGCCAGAACAGTGGCGCTCACGGATCATGCCCGGCTTCTCGCACATGGTTTGGCGGCGATGGCGCTGATCCAGCCGGCACTCGGCATCGCCACCCTGGTCCTGGTGATCCCGACACCGTTGGCCGCCACCCATCAGGCCGGCGCGATTGTGCTGTTCACCTTTGCCCTCGCCCTCGCCCACGCCTTGAGAGCCAGATACTAGGGGTGTGTACACACCCCTAGTCCCACCGCTTGACCCGGATAAAACCCCGGGATAGGCTCCACACCGTGAATAAATAAAGCCTTATCAGGGGGATAGACCCATATGCCGCTTAGTTTGACGGTCGCGCTTTCGCGCTACGACCGCACCCTGGCCGTCATGGACGGCCGCGTCGCCATCGAAGGCTGCGACGCCACCTTCATCGATCTCGAGCCCGAGGAGATGTTCCACCGGGCCTTGCACCATGAAGAGTTCGACGCCGCCGAGCTTTCCTTTTCCAACTACATTTCCCTGGTCGCCGAAGGCAACTCCCCCTATATCGGCATCCCCGCCTTTACCGGGCGCAAGTTCCGCCATTCGGGAATCTTCATAAACACCCGCTCCGGCATCGAAAAGCCCGAGGATTTCAAAGGCAAGATCGTGGGGGCGCCGGAATATCAGGTGACGGCGGTGACCTGGATCCGCGGCACCTTCGAGGACGATTACGGCGTCAAGCCCTCGGATATCAGGTGGCGCTGGGGCGGGCTCCAGCAGGCCGGCCGCAAACAGAAGGTTGCCTTCACGCCACCCAAGGACGTCGAGCTCGAGGGCATCCCAGAGGGCAACACCCTGCAGCAAATGCTGGCCGATGGCGAGATCGACGCGCTCATCTCGCCCCGGGCGCCGAGCTGCTTTGAGGAGGGCCACCCGGACGTGGCGCGCCTGTTCCCCAATTACATCGAGGTGGAAAAGGACTATGTCCGGCGCACCGGGATCTTCCCGATCATGCATCTTGTCGCTATCCACAGGAGAATCGTCGAGGCCAATCCATGGTTGCCGGTGTCCCTGTTCAAGGCCCTGGAACAGGCCAAATCCCTGGCCTATGAGGACTGCGCCTACAACAACAATCCCCGCATCACCAATCCGTGGATAGAATCCTACACCACGGAGGTCCGGCAACTCATGGGCGAGGATTATTGGCCCTATGGCTTCGAAGAAAACCGCGAGACGATCGAGACCTTCTTGCGCTATCATCACCAGCACGGCCTGTCGGGCAGACAGTTGAAAGCGGAGGAAATCTTCGCTGCGTCCACCTTGGAACGCAGCCGAATCTGAGGACTAAACACCAAAGAAAACATCGGCCCGCAACCGGACGGTAAGGCTTTTATCTATCGTTTCAATCTGGGAGGTTCCTATGCGCAAACTATTGATCGGCATCATCGGTGCAACCTTCATCGCCGCCGCACCGGCCCATGCCCAGAAATACAATCTCACCCTGGCGGGCGCGAGCCCCGGCGGCCTGTGGTCCCTGATCGGCGCCGGCATGGACAAGGTGTTTGCCAAGGCCTATCCGGGGTCGACCATCACCTATCAGACCGGCTCGGGCGGCCTTGCCAACGCCAAGCTGGTTCAGGACGGCAAGGTCCCCATGGGCATCACCGTGGATACCGAACTGTCGGCCGCGATCAACGGCGCCGGTCCCTTCAGGGGCAAGAAGCAGAAAGACCTGCGCGTGCTGTTCCGGGTCTACAGCCCGTCCGCCCGTTTCCAGTTGATGCACATCCTGATCAATGGCGACATCGCCAAGAAGCACGGCATCGCGACCATGGCGGACCTCAAGAAGCAGGCCCGCAATCTGCGCGTCGCGGTCAACCGCCGCGGCAATATGGACGGCGATATGGCGCTGGCAGTGATGAAGGGACACGGTGTCAATTCCAAGCGGTTCAAGCGGCTGGTCCATGCGGCATCGAAGGAAATGACCTCGTTGATGCTGGACCGCCGCATCGACGTCATGGCCCTCGGCATCGCCTACCGACACCGCACCATCCGCCAGGTCATGAAGGGGTTCAACAACAACCTCGTCCTGTTGGATATCGGACCCCTGGTTTCCGCCGATGTCGCGACACGCCTGGGCGGCCAGCCCTGCATCGTCAAGAAGAAGGAATACCCCTTCCTCACCGGCGACGTGCGGACGGTGTGCTTCGGCGCGGTGATCGTCGCCAACAAGAGCATGAAAAACAAGACAGCCTATGACCTGACGCGGGCGATGATCAAGTACGTCGATGTGTTCAAGACCGCCCATCGCGCCTTGAAGAAGGCGACGACCCCACAGTCCCTGGCCGAGCCGTCGGTGGCGCCGCACCATCCGGGCGCCGCCAAGGCATTCAAGGAAGCGGGCTTGAATTAGCCGCTTCACAGGCTTTTACCACCGGTGACGGGGAGGCGGTGGCTGCCGCCTCCCCGCCGCGCAATTCCCCCACCGGCAACATGATATGGCGCGAAGCAAGCTGATCGATCCCAGTACCTGGTTTTCGGTCGGTTGCCGGCGCCGCCCGACCGGTTGGCTGGCCCACGCCATCACGTGTTTCGCGGCCGTCTTGGCGGTCTATGTGGTGCTGGCGGCCACCGTCATCATCCTCGATCCCTGGGCGCTTTCGGCGATCTTCCTGGCCGGCATGATGACGCTGGTGTTCCTCGTGGTCGGCGCCACACCCCATTCCGATCCCATCCGCCCCAGCGTCATCGATTTCCTGTTCTCGGCGATCTCTTTCGCCTCGGGCATTTTCCTCATCGTCAACGTCGCCGAGTTCGAAGTCCGCATTTCGCTGATGTATCCGCTCGACACCTGGCAGATGGTGTTCGGCACCCTGATTTTCCTGCTCACGCTCGAGATCACCCGGCGCACCACCGGGCTCGGGCTGATGGTCGTGGTCCTGGTGTTCATCGCCTACAACTTTTTCGGTCATCTCATCGGCGGCGTGCTCGGCCATGGCTACATCGACTACAACCATTTCCTCGACATCATGGTCTACACCACCGACGGCATCATGGGCCTGCCGGTGCGGGTGGCGGCGACGTATGCCTTCCTGTTCGTGCTGTTCGGCACCTTCCTGTTCTATGCCAAGGGCTCGGACTTCTTCTTCGATTTCGCCGCCGCCATCGCCGGGCGCAAGCCCGGGGGGCCGGCCAAGGTGGCGGTGGTGTCGTCGGCCATGTACGGCATGATCTCCGGCAGTCCGACCTCGGATGTGGTCACCACCGGGTCCATCACCATCCCGATCATGAAGCGGTTGGGCTACAAGGCTTCCATCGCCGGCGCCATCGAGGTCGCGGCGTCGACCGGCGGCAGCCTGGTGCCCCCGGTGATGGGATCGGCCGCCTTCATCATGGCCGAATATACCGGCATCGACTATGCCGACATCGCCATCGCCGCGTTGCTGCCGGCGATCCTTTACTATGTCGGGGTTTACTCCCAGGTCCATTTCCGCGCCGTCCGCGTCGGGTTCGGCGGCCTCGACCCCTCAAACATCCCCAAAATGTTGCCGACCCTGAAGCGCGGCGGATTGTTCCTGGTGCCGTTGGTGGCGCTGACGGTGGCGCTGCTTCAGGGCTATACCCCCACCATGGTGGCGGTGTTCGGCTCCCTTGCGGTCCTGGTGGTCGCCGCCGTCAAGAAGGACACCCGGCTCGGGCCGATCAAGATTTACCAGGCGCTGGCCGAGACCTCCATTCGCATGGTGCCGGTGGCCGGCGCCTGTGCCGCGGCGGGACTGGTGATCGCCGGCATCACCATGACCGGCCTCGCCGCCAAGTTCGCCCATGTGATCTATGCCATCACCGAGGCCCAGGTCTTCTTCACCCTGGTGATCGCGGCGGCGTTGACCGTCATCCTTGGCCTCGGCATGCCGACGCCCTCGGCCTATATCCTCGCCGCTGTCCTCATCGGCCCGCTGCTCGCCGAGCTCAAGATTCCGGACCTGACCGGGCATTTGTTCCTGCTTTACTTCGCGGTGATGAGCGCGATCACGCCACCGGTCGCCGTCGCCGCCTATGCCGCGTCTTCCATCGCCGAGGCCAATCCGCTCGAGATCGCCGGCCACGCCGTGCGCCTGGCGCTGGCGGCGTTCCTGGTGCCCTTCACCTTCATCTACGGGCCCGAACTGGTGTGGATGGGACCGGTTTGGAAAACCGCCGTGACCTTTGCTTCGGCGGCGGCGGGCATCATCCTCATCGCCGCCGCCATCGAGGGCTATCGGCGCCTTTGCGCGGTGTGGTGGACCCGGGCGCTCGCCGCCGTGGCCGGTTTGTTCCTGATGGCGCCGTTCATGGAAGCGCTGGCCATAGGTATCGGCCTGGCGGCCATCGGCGCAGCCGGCAACATGGCCGTGAACCGCTTACGCCAAGCGTGAAGGCACCTTGATAGATGCCATATGTTTTGAGTTCTATGTAATTTTGCTATAGTCGGCCCCGGAGCGATCATGCCATCCACCTCGAAAAACAAAGCCTCTGCGCGCAAATGGCCCAAGGAAGGGGTCACCCGGGTGCCCTTTTGGGTCTATTCCGACCCCGAAGTCTATACCCGCGAGATGGACGTGATCTTCGGCGGCGCGACATACAACTATGTCGGCCTTGAATGCGAAATCCCCAACCCAGGCGATTTCCGGCGTAGTTTCATCGGCGACAAGGCGGTGGTCTACGTCCGCGACCAGGACGGCGCGGTGAACGTGGTCGTCAACCGCTGTGCCCACCGCGGGACGAAGTTCTGTTACCAGGAGCACGGCAACGTCAGCGAGTTCACCTGCC
The DNA here is from genome assembly GCA_036448135.1 of Alphaproteobacteria bacterium. GTDB lineage: Bacteria > Pseudomonadota > Alphaproteobacteria > SMXQ01 > SMXQ01 > JAZFWG01. The sequence goes on along the minus strand of JAZFWG010000091.1, from coordinate 3,785 downwards.
CCTATCACCAGTGGACCTATGACCTGAAGGGCGATTTGATCGGCGTACCGTTCCGCCGGGGGGTCAAGAACCGGGGCGGCATGCCCAAGGACTTCAAGCTCGAAGATCATGGGCTGGACACCCTGAAGGTCGCGGCCAGAGGCGGCGTCATCTTCGCCAGTTTCGATCATTCCATGCCGAGCTTCGAGGATTATCTCGGCCCCAACATGCTGAGCTATTTCGACCGGGTGTTCGATGGCCGCGGGCTCAAGGTGCTGGGCTATTCACGCCAGCGCATACGCTCCAACTGGAAGGTGAAATTCGAAAATCTCAAGGACCCATACCACGCCTCTTTGCTGCACGTGTTCCTGGTCTCCTTTGGGCTGTTTCGCGCCGACACGCCATCGAAGACGCAAATGGACTCAACCGGCATGCATGCGGTTCAGGTGGCCCAGCGCGGCGAGCAGAAGGACACCGAGGGAACCTCCGAAATGCACGCCATGCAGGCGGACCTCACGCTCCAGAATCCGGAAATGCTACAGCCCTATCCCGAATGGGCGAGCAAAGGTGATGCCACCGTGGTGATGCAGACCATCTGGCCCAATCTGATCGTCCAGCAGCAATCCAACACCATTGCCATGCGCCAGATCAGGACCTTTTCGCCCGAGGAATACGAGCTTCACTGGACCTTCTTCGGCTATGAGGACGATGACGAGGAGATGACGCTACGCCGCCTACGCCAGGCCAATTTGATGGGACCCGCCGGTTACGTCTCGATCGATGATTCCGAAGTCATGGAATCGGTCCAGTCCGGCGTCTCGCGCTTCCCCGATGTGGCAGCAGTGGTGGAAATGGGCGGGCGCGACACCGAGGACGCCCCCCACATGGTGACCGAGGTGGCGATCCGCGCCTTTTACAAGCATTACCGACACGTCATGGGCTTCTGAGCGGGACACGGACGCTATGGCCTCACCGATACGGATCAGCGTCGAGACGCGCCTCGAGGTCGAGGACTTGCTCTTTGCCTATGCCGACTGCCTCGATCACGGCGATATCACCGAATGGGCCAACTTCTTTACCGATGACTGCCTCTATAAATTGATCAGCAAGGAAAACTGGGATTTGGGTCTGCCCCTCGGCACCGTCCTCGCCGAAGGCAAAGGTGGCATCCTGGACCGCATCGCCGCTGTCACCCAGACCTCCGTCTATCATCAACGCGCCTTGACCCACCTGATCACCAATACCCGTGTGCTCGCCGATGCCGGCGGCGTCATTGATGTCACCGCCAATTATGCGGTGCTGGAGACCTTGCCCAACCAGTACACCAAGATCCTGAACTCGGGCCGCTATCTCGATAAGCTGGTGCGCCAGGGCGGGACCCTGAAATTCCAGGAAAAGCTCTGCATCTTCGATTCCGCCCTGGTGCCGGCGTCCCTGATCTACCCGGTGTGACCGCGCCCCTTACCGGCCATAAGAAAAGCCCGGCGCGTTGGCCGGGCTTTTTGACGACTGGGCGACCTTGGCGCTACGTCTTGGGCCGCCCCGCCTTAGGTTTGGCCCGCTTGGGCATGAGCCCGGCGCGCTTCATGACGCCGTCGAGGCGCTTGGCCACGTCGGGTGTCGCCGGGGACATCGGCAGGCGGTGTGAGTTCTGGCCGATGATGCCCATGCGCTTCATGATGTATTTGATCGGGATCGGATTGGTGTCGTAGAACACCGCCTCGTTGAGCTCGGCGAGCTCGTAATGGAGCTTGCGCGCCGCGTTCATCTTTCCGGCAGCGGTCATCTCGTAAAGCCGGGCGACCTTGCGCGGCGCCACGTTGCCGACCGCGTTCATCAGTCCCGACGCGCCTATGCACAGCATCGGGAAGCTTAGATTTTCGAGCCCGACGAAGACCCGGAAGTCGAAGCCGAAGCGGTCGAGCATGTGGGTGACGAAGCCGAGGTCATTGACCGCATGCTTCATGCCGACCAGGTTCGGCGTCTTCTCAACGATGGTCTCCAGGGTCGAAAGCTGCATCGCAATCGCGGTGCGGCCGGGGATATGGTAGATCATCAACGGCAATGAGGTGCGCTTGCCGAGGCGGATGTAATACTCGGCGAGGCCGCGTTGCGGCGGGCGCACATAATAGGGCGTCACCACCAAAAGCGCGTCGGCGCCGGCCTTTTCCGCCCCTTCGGTCAGAATCGAGGTCTCGGCCTCGGATTGCGACCCGGTGGCGGCGACCACCGGCACCCTGCCCTTGGCGGCCTCGACCGCGACTTGATAGAGCCGGATGCGTTCGTCCATGGTCAGCGTGCTGGGCTCGCCGGAGGTCCCGGTCACCAAGATGCCGTGGGTGCCGTTCTTGATCTGGTAGCGCACCAACTCGGCGAACTTGTCATAGTCCACCTTAAGGCCGCGGAATGGGGTGATGATGGGCGGGTAGGACCCGCGCAGGAAGTCCTTCTTGAGTTTGATCACGTTTGTTATCCCGTTTAGGCCCTGATGGGGGCGATGGCGGCCTTATTCGGCCGCCGCCACCTCTGAGCGGTTGGTTTCGAAGCCGGCCTGGGAACCAAGAAGCGCGATACCGCCCTTCAAGTCCTCCTGCCACATCAGCCCGTCCATGTTGATCAACAGCGGCATGTCCTGGATGGTGATCTCATAGACCGGCCCCTCGTCGGAGGCATGGTTGTGGATCGCCCAGCCCGGCGCCGACAGCATCAGATCGCCGGCTTCCCAGTCGACGCGTTTGCCCTGCACCACGCTGTGGCCCTTGCCGCCGAAGTAATAGTTGATCGCCGCCGAGGAATGGCGGTGCGGCCGGTCGACGATGCCGCCGGGGCGGATGGTCATGCACACGAAGAAGTTCTGGGTGGTGCCGTTGGTGCGCCCGGTGATCGGATCATAGAGCAGATAAAGCCGCCGGCCCTTGTATTTGGAGCCCAGGCTTTCCAGCTTGTCGAGCTCGGCTTTGACCTGCTTCCAAGGCCAGTGGTGGGGCTTGATCTCGATCGATTCGGGATTGATGAGTTCCTCATAGGGCTTCATCCAGGCGCCGTCGTCGGTGAGCTGGAAGGTGCCGTAAGGGCTCTTGGGCCGCTCCTCGGTCTCGGCTTCGGCGTCGGCCTCGGCCTCGGCCTCGCCACTGTCCGCGCCCGGCACCGGCGGGTCCTCGTCGACCCAATGGATGTTCATGCGCTCGAGCAGCGCGCCGTTGGAATAGCACAGCCGCACCTGAATCTCATCGGAGTCATTGATATATTCATAGACGCACATGGACGGCGTCGTCAGCACGTCGAACTGGTCGAAATCGAATTTCTCGCCGTTCATGATTATCGAGCCGGTGCCTTCAAGGCAGAAATTGATCAGGGACGAGTTTTGCCGCATCGGCTTGGTGCGCTCGCCCGGCATCAGGACATCGACCGAGACGTCGATCCCCGCCGCCAGGCCGTGGCTCTTGTCGTCGGCCTTGGGGTGGGTGATGAATGACCGGCGCACGCCGTTGTTGGGGCGCGGCAGCGCCGCCAGGCGCTCGATCTCGGCGCCGATCTCTCCCTTGCGGATGACCACCGGGTCCCACAGGTCCATGGAATGGTCGCCATGGATTTGCTTGTCCGGGGTCTGGCGTCCGGACTTGTCAATGAATCTCGCTTTTTCATCACTCATGGGTTGCTCCTTCCAAATTACAATCTGGCCGCAGTCATATTCCGTTACGTCAATCTTGGTTTCGAACGATGGGGATGGGGGAGTTGATGGCCAACCCCTTGGGCCATGGCGCGGCGGTAGATTTCCGTCGCCGAAGCCAGATCGGCCATGCCCA